>NZ_NOIF01000019.1 GCF_002265265.1 Photobacterium sanguinicancri | reverse complement strand
TGATTCACTATCAAAGGCTACATTCACAGAGAGAATCGCTGGATGCTGGGCTCTCAACTAAGTTGCTGAACAGAGCCATACCTATACCAGGTACTAGCCATAAATCTTGGTTGATATCGACCTGAGTATTCCCCTTTTTAATGCCACTAAAAATAATCATTTGGATTCAGATGGTTATGAGAGCCGTGAAAAATAGGGTAGAAATTTATGCCTTGCATCACGATAAGTCGGGACGGTATGAGTGAAACTAAGGTTTAACATCAATCATTAGGTGAATCTATGGCCAAAGTAATCAGTCCTAGCGATCTGAAAACGATCCTACACTCCAAGCGTGCCAATCTTTACTACTTGCAGCATTGTCGTGTATTGGTAAATGCAGGGCGAGTTGAATATGTTACCGACCAAGGTAAAGAAAGCCTGTATTGGAATATTCCTATCGCAAATACGACCGCACTAATGCTAGGTACAGGCACATCGATTACGCAAGCGGCAATGCGGGAGTTAGCCAAAGCTGGGGTTCTGGTTGGTTTTTGTGGTGGTGGTGGAACACCGTTGTACTCGGGCAACGAAGTACAAGTAGACGTGTCTTGGTTACTTCCTCAGTCTGAATATAGACCAACAGAGTATCTCCAACAATGGGTAAGTTTTTGGTTTGACGACCATCATCGCCTTGAAGCTGCAAAGCTATTTCAATTAGAACGCATAAAGCAAATTCGTAAGCACTGGCTGTCTACCAACATCAAAAAAGACTTCACTCTTAATGGTGAACAGCTAGAAAGTGCATTGAATCGCTTTGAAGATAAAATGCAAACCTGTGCCACTACGCAAGATCTTCTCTCTTTAGAAGCAACCACCACTAAAACGCTTTATAAGCTCGCTTGCCATGCCAGCCAATATGGCGATTTTACCCGCTCTGAAAGGGGTAACAGCAGTGATATAGCTAACCGATTTTTAGACCATGGTAATTATCTCGCTTACGGTTTGGCTGCAACAGCATGTTGGGTGATTGGCCTGCCTCATGGATTAGCGGTATTACATGGTAAAACGCGCCGAGGTGGGTTGGTGTTTGACGTCGCAGATATAATTAAAGATGCGTTAATATTACCTCAAGCCTTTATCGCTGCCATGGAAGGAGACGACGAACAAGAGTTTCGTCAGCGATGCTTAAATCAGTTCCGCTCAGCCCATGCATTAGATGTGATGATCGATACACTGCAAAGCACGGCTTCAGCATTGGCGCAAAATAACAAAGTGGAGCAGTAAGGGTGAATATTTTATTGGTTTCTGAGTGCAGCAAACAAGCCTTACCAGAAACACGCCGCGTCTTAGACCAATTTGCAGAGCGTAAAGGTAGGCGAACATGGCAGACGCCAATCACCTATGAAGGGCTAAAAACATTAAGACAATTACTAAAGAAAACAGCAAGGCGCAATACCGCTGTCGCTTGCCATTGGGTGCGTGGTAAAAACCATACTGAATTAATGTGGGTTGTTGGTAATCGTCGCAAGTTTAATTTAGATGGCAGTGTTCCAACTAATACGACTCAGCGGGATATTCTTCGAAGCCAAGACGAAAATAACATGAATAGCATTCAAACTTCCGCTCTCATGGCTGGAATTGCTGCTCTGTTTCATGATTTTGGGAAAGGTAACAAACTGTTTCAACAAAAACTAAAACCTAAATCAAAAAGCAAAGGGTTCGAACCTTACCGCCACGAGTGGCTATCTTGCCAACTGTTTATTGGTTTTGTGGCAGGCAGAACCGATCAAGAGTGGTTAGAGCATCTTGGTTCCGTTTCTGAAAATGATGACAAACCACTAATTGAAGGTTGTGACCCAACGCAAAGTGTTAGCTTTACTGATTTGTCTCAGTCCCCGCTTGCCCAATGTATTGTCTGGTTGATTTTATCTCATCACCGATTACCAAAATGCCTTGGTGATGGACCAAAACAAGACTTAAATGATGTGGATAGCTGGCTTACGGGCTTTGGCGCCAATTGGAATGCGCTAAACCATTGCATAGATAAGTTTACTCCTGCAGAAAGAGTCGCTGTTACCGTGTTTCCTCACGGTACACCAATGCGAAGTTATAAATGGCGCAGTAAAGCCAAGGAGCTATCGAAGCGTGCATTGAATCAAGCTAACTTGGCGGAGTACGCCTCCCTTGATAAAGCCTTTCCATTACACATTGCTCGCATGGCATTGATGTTGGCTGATCATGCATATTCTTCAGGGGAACCAAATACCTATTGGCAAGATGAAGGCTATAACGCCAATGCCAATACCTACAGAGAAACAGGAAAGCCAAAACAACAGCTTGATGAGCACTGCGTGGGCGTGGCTCATAATGCCTACATATTAGCGCGTACAATGCCTAAGCTTCGCGGGGTAATGCCTGCTATCACCAATCACAAAGGTTTCAAACGTCGCAGCAAAATCAGTAAATTCCGCTGGCAAGATAAAGCCTACGACTGTGCCTACAGCATTGCTGAACAAACTGAGCAACAAGGCTTTTTCGGCGTAAATATGGCATCCACAGGCCAAGGTAAAACCTTTGCAAATGCGCGTATTATGTATGGCCTTTCTAATCCTACAATAGGTTGTCGTTTTAGTGTGGCATTAGGCCTACGTACCCTTACTTTACAAACGGGTGATGCGCTACAGCAAAGGCTGAACTTAGATACTGACGACCTCGCAGTACACATTGGTTCTCAAGCGGTGAAAGAGCTGTTTTATAAGCAAAAGCAGCAAGAAGAACTAGAAAAATTAGAGAGAGCTAGCGAAGGTGGAAGTGAGTCAGAACAGATCTTTGCCGAGCATGAATATGTGCGTTATGACGGTGAAATTGATAACCAGTATTTACATCGTTGGTTAGAAAATAAAGGTGCAGTTCATAAACTAGTAAGTGCTCCAATATCTGTTAGCACCATAGATCATATTATTCCCGTATCAGAAGGCGTGACAGGAGGCCAACAAATTGCGCCTATGTTACGCCTATTAACCAGTGATTTAGTACTCGATGAACCAGATGACTTTTCGTTAGAAGACGATCCAGCACTTGCGCGTTTGGTGTATTTTTCAGGCTTGCTTGGTTCTCGTGTTCTGCTGTCTTCAGCCACGCTACCGCCAGCCTTAGTCACACACTTATTTGCTTGTTACCAAAGTGGGCGTGCGCAATACAATCAAGTGATTGGACAGCAAGTTGCCATGCCTGTTTCATGTGCATGGTTTGATGAATTTGGTGTGAAATCCAGTAGTGCAGGTGGTATCGCTGAATTTAGAGCCAGTCACGATGAGTTTACAAAGCTTAGAGCAGAGAAACTGACCAAACATTCCGAGCATCTACACAAAGGTGACTGGCTGAAAATAGCAGAGGTTAAACTTCCACCGCACCAAGTTATCGAAACTTTTGCTAAAACCGTATATCAAGGAATAACTCAGCTTGCCGTTGATCATAAAACGGTTTCTGAACTGCAAGGCTCTAAAGGGAAAACAGTATCGGCAGGTATTGTTCGCATGGCCAATATTGAGCCTTTAGTGGCTGTAGCAAAGCACTTGTTAGCAACCCCGCCGCCTGAAAATACGCGCATCCATTACTGTATCTATCATAGCCAGCATCCTTTAGCGGTGCGCTCGGCCATAGAGCAACAATTAGATGGGCTGTTGCAACGTGACCGAGACGATCTGCAAGGGATCATCAAAACGCCAGTGGTTGAAGCAGCATTGAACCAATACCCCGAGCAACACCATATTTTTGTGGTACTCGCAACGCCCGTGGCGGAAGTCGGGCGAGATCATGACTATGACTGGGCCGTGGTAGAACCAAGCTCTATGCGCTCGATAATCCAGTTAGCAGGGCGTGTGCAAAGGCACAGGCGCATTGAGCCGCGGAGCACCAATATTTTAGTTTTAAATCAGAACGTTAAGGCGCTTAAAGGCGAAGATAAAGCAGCCTATTCAAAACCTGGATTCGAAAGTAAGCAAACTTTTAGGTTAAGTAAAAATGGCCCCAAGACGCCATGTCTTCAGCTTTCGTCTCATGATTTATGCTTGCAGATGGAAGCAAGCAACCTACATAAAATTAGCTCTTCACCAAGATTTGTTGAACCTGATAGAAGTCAGCTATTTGTAAATAAACAAGTAGGTGGTTTTATTGAACTCGAACATCTCGCTATGAATTTAAAGCTCAGAGATACGGTGAAGCCTTGGTACAGCAACAGCAAAGCGCATTTATTTGCGGAGTTCCAAAAGCAGACACCATTTAGACAAAGTAACCCGTCTATTGATTACGTATGTATGTTGAATGAGCTTGATGAAGAGCCTGTATTCAAACAGTGGGATAGGGTGTCGAATGAACTTATTGACTCGTCTGGTTTTGCGCCTTTTGGCGAGTTGTTGGTGGCTGATAGTAATTCAATTTGGGGGGCCGCAGAGTTGCCTGAGGTTATTGAACAGCTATCCGAATGGCACGATACAGAGTTGCAAGAAACCTGTATTCAGTTTGCTTCGGTTAGCTTACGAGCACCATGCGAGAACGAGTTAGGCAAGCAATGGTTGTATCACCCTGTACTCGGAATTTTTGAAGGGAAAGATATGAGCTAGTGATTATGCTAGCTCAGCAAGCTACCTGTTCGGTAGTAAACGGTATGAAAAATACTGCAGTATATTTCTAAGCTACGCGGAACGTAAAACGAAGATTTTAAGCCAATGGTAGTGAGATGTGAATTAATGCTCAATATGAAACAAATACCACTGTAAGGTTTTGTATTTGATGTTAAATTTACGGTATCTTGTCACACCATATCTTATGGAGGGATAATGGCAGAATCATTAACCAAAGCAATTCATCACTTTATTGAGGATCGCTATCAAACCAAGCGAGAAGCACTCGATAAAGACCATGAAAAGGAACGTAGTCAGGCGACAACGGCGCAAGACATAGAGAGCGTTGACGTCACATTTGCTGATAAGCGAGACAAGCTACGTTCAGATTTTGATGCCTCAAACTGGTTGGATAGCGCAGCGAAAAGGGCTTCGCAGATCAGCATGGCAACCCATGCCGTTAAGTTCACTCATAGTTCCGCCAAAGGCACAAATGTTCTAGCTGCTGACTTAGGGCAAGACAATCGTTATCTAGATACTGCCGTACTACAAATGCCCGCCATTGACGCAGTAGGTAATGCAGCAGCGCTTGATGTCGCAAGGTTATTGCAGCTATCGGATGACAACGGTGAGTCTTTGCTTGATTACTTGAAATTAGATGATGTGTCGTCTTTGAAAGTCATAGCTAAAAATGATACTCAGCTAGAAGAGTGGCGAGTTGGCTTAAAGCAAGCGTTGCTAGATGCCACACCAAGCAGCCACACACTCGCTAAACAAGTTTATTTTCCCATCGCGGATAACGAGTACCACTTGTTAGCGCCGCTGTATTCTTCTTCGCTTTCTCAGGCGATCTATCAAGAGATTAATCACAGCCGCTTTAGCCAAGAGATGGTGGCAGCCCGAGAAGCACGTAAAAAACAAGTACCGCATTCAGAACCTGTTGTGGCATACCCGAACTTAGCCGTGACGATTGCTGGTGGCTCTAAACCACAAAACGTATCACAGCTTAATTCAGGTCGAGGTGGGCGTAATTATCTATTTTCTACTCGTCCTCCTGAGTGGCAATCGCAGCTTAAAGCGCCACTAACCAGTGACAACATCTTTACTCACCCAGAGCTTCGCTATGCCACGCGATTTGCTATCAAGCGCCTAGTGAGCTTTTTGATTCAAGTGAATCAGCAAGAGCGAGAAAGTAACTTAGCTATCCGAAACAAAGTTAAGCGGTTAGTTGATGAAGTGATTGATGAAGTGTTTGCCAAAGTAAGCCAATGGCAGCAATTATCTCTAGGGTGGAGTGACGAGACCAATGAACTACCTGCTGCGCAATGTCGTTGGCTAGATCCCAACAACCCTAAGTGGGATCAGCATGATGACCAATGGCTGCAAGATATTGCTAAAGCATTCGGTGGTTGGTTAGTCGCTAATGTAAATCACTTTGCCAAAGATGAGCTCTCACTCGGCCTTGTGGAATCAAATCAATGGCAAGAAGCCTTTAAGCAAGCACTGTGGGAGATAAGCTAATGGCAGCACAATATCTTATCTTAAAAAACATATGCATCAGTAATGCTAATGCGATTGCTGGGTTTACTTATGGCTTTCCTGCTGTTACGCACTTTCTTGGTTACGTACATGCGTTATCGCGTAAGTTACAGCAAAGCCACGGCATTCGTTTAGACGATGTTGGCATCATGTGTCACCAGCATCAAGTTCATGCTTATCGAGAAAATCAATACGAGCCTTACTCCTTTGCCTTGACTCGAAACCCGTTAACAAAAGAGGGAAAGACAGCGCCGATTAATGAAGAAGGGCGCATGCACTTAACGGTCTCTTTAGTGATTAAAGCAAGCGGTATCAATATTGTTAGTGAGCAAATACGGGATGAACAATGTGCCGCGATCAAAGCGTTAGCCGAAAGGCATAAGTTAGCAGGCGGGCGTATTACTTCTATCGACAGTTGCAAACTGGCTAAGAGTGATTGCCATAAAGCGATTTTGCGCCGTTTATTACCGGGTTTTGTGCTACGTGAACGTTCAGATTTACTGGCTGAAAAGAATGAACAAAGCGGTAGTTCGTTAGGGAACTGGTTGGACTTTTCAGCCCTTAAATTTTCAGCGACAGACGAGCCATTAAGTGACTCGGACGAAAGCGGTAAAGTGAAATGGGAAAAAGTAGCAAAGCCCAAAGGTTACCTAGTGCCAATTCAAATTGGCTACAAGCAAATAGCGCCAACCTACTCAGCAGGAGAAGTCGCTAATGTACGCGACAACCAAACACCAGTGAGCTTTGTTGAGCCAGTGCACAGCATTGGTGAGTGGGTTGGAGCGCCGAGTAAGCTCGAATCTCTACAAGAAATAATGTGGCAATACAATTACCACGCCCCGTTTTATGTATGTCGGACTCAAGAGATTGCAGAGGGCGACACAATGGCTGATGAAGAATTAGATTTCGATTTTTAAGGAAAATAACAATGACAAAATTAACCACCCCTTCCGTATTGGCTTTTGAATCTAAACTTGCGTGTTCAGATGCCGTCATGCTTTCAGGTAACTGGCAAGATCGCGCTGAAAAAAGTGGCTGGACTGCAATTCAAGTAACAGAAAAATCAGTACGTGGTACCATTTCAAACCGCTTGAAAGGCGCGAAAGCCAGTAAAATCGATGCTGAAGTAGAAAAAGCTAACTTACAAACTGTCGATAACGCCGCGTTACCATTTGATTCCGACACACTGAAAGTCACCTTCACATTGCGTGTATTAGGCGACTTAGCTGTGCCATCAACTTGTAATAACCCTGAGTATCAGTCTGCTTTAGCGGATAAGATCTCTAGTTATGTTCAAGCAAATGGCTTTAAAGAACTGGCGAAGCGTTACGCTACCAACTTAGCTAATGGTCGTTTCTTGTGGCGTAACCGCGTAGGTGCAGAGCAAGTAGAAGTGCGTATCAGCCACGGTGAACAGCAGTGGACATTCGATGCACAAGATCTTTGTTTGAAATCTTTTGATCACAATAACGATAAATTAGAGCAAATATCATCTGTTATTGAATTAGGGCTTTTAGGCGAAAAAGCAACACTATTGACAGTTGAAGCCTATGTTCAACTTGGTGAAGCGCAAACTGTTTTTCCATCACAAGAATTGGTAATGAACTCTGGCGACAAGAAGAGTAAGTTCCTTTATCAGCTTGGCGGCCAAGCAGCCATGCACTCGCAAAAAATTGGTAATGCTTTGCGCACGATTGATACTTGGTACCCACAAAGTGACGAGTTTGGTCCAATTGCCATTGAACCATATGGTAGCGTAACCAACCGTGGTGTTGCCTACCGTAAACCAAAAGACAAAACAGATTTCTATAACATTCTTGATAGCTGGATGCTGAAAGATAAAACCCCAGAGCTTAATGATCAACACTACCTAATGGCGATGTTGGTTCGCGGTGGCGTATTCGGAGAGTAATAATGGATTACTACCTTGATATTCAAGTAGAGCCGGATCTCGAAATTACGGCGCCTGCTTTATTAAATAATCTATTCGCCAAGTTCCATCGCGTAATGGCTCAAACTTGCAAAGGGCAGGTTGCAGTAAGCTTTCCAAAGCATGGCCGAGTGCTAGGTGATGTGCTGCGTTTACATGGATCTAAGCCAACTATTGAGTTACTTATGGATCAACCTTGGCTAAAAGGGCTGAGAGATTACACTCAAGTTGGCGATGTGCTGCCCGTTCCATCCGATCTAATTGGTTATCGTACTGTTTCGCGGCTGCAAAAGAAAAGCCCGCAAAACTTGCGTAAGCGATCCATTGCAAAAGGTTGGTTAAGAGAGGAAGAAGCACGGCACAAAATTCCTGATACCAAACAACCACAATTGGATTTACCGTATTTGCAGTTGCAAAGCCTTTCTAATAAAAACGTACTGCGTATTTATGTGAAGCATGGTGATATTACCCAGCAAGCCGTAAACGGTGAATACTCTAGCTATGGTTTTAGTTCACAAGCAACTATTCCTTGGTTCTAGCTTTTTTACCCTATTTTTTTGCTACTTGTAACTCATTGATTTTTAACTAGTGAGTAGGGTAGTTAAAAAATAGGGTTTTTCTTGTTTATTTCCCTCAAGCTCTTTAACAATCAAGCCTTCAGCGATAAAATTAACGCTTCACTGCCGAACAGGCAGCTTAGAAAACCAAGTCCGGCAGACATTCCATGCCAGTAACCTTCACTGCCGAACAGGCAGCTTAGAAACACACAACGGGCTGGAAGATTTCCGACTGTCGCTTCACTGCCGAACAGGCAGCTTAGAAATTGGAGCCTTGCTAATTCCAGTCGCTTTATTTCTTCACTGCCGAACAGGCAGCTTAGAAAAAACCCACCAGAGGGTAGTGAATCATGATGATCTTCACTGCCGAACAGGCAGCTTAGAAAGACAAGAACGCTAATCCATGAGAACCCAAACACTTCACTGCCGAACAGGCAGCTTAGAAAGTAAAGCACGTGAATTTGTCCTGGGCTTATCTCTTCACTGCCGAACAGGCAGCTTAGAAAGACAAGTGCTGCGATCACTTGAAAAAAGAACCCTTCACTGCCGAACAGGCAGCTTAGAAAAGGTGTAAACTCGGGCGGGTCATTCAGTAAATCTTCACTGCCGAACAGGCAGCTTAGAAATAAGAATGCCAGCCTGGAATGGTATCAGTTCACTTCACTGCCGAACAGGCAGCTTAGAAAAGCATACCAGGAGCTTGGTGAGTACTGGAAAACTTCACTGCCGAACAGGCAGCTTAGAAACGCAGAAATGCGCGGCGACCCCGTGGAAGACCCTTCACTGCCGAACAGGCAGCTTAGAAAAATATGTACTGGCGCCTCACCAATCTCGCGTACTTCACTGCCGAACAGGCAGCTTAGAAAATCGAAGGCAACGTCACCGGCTTAATTAAAGGCTTCACTGCCGAACAGGCAGCTTAGAAAGTATTCGTTACATGCCGTGGATTAACCGCATTCTTCACTGCCGAACAGGCAGCTTAGAAATAATCGCTTACGCAACAAAGCAAGGTTATGAGCTTCACTGCCGAACAGGCAGCTTAGAAAGCTGATACTTCGCAAATCGACCATATGTTTTTCTTCACTGCCGAACAGGCAGCTTAGAAAACTTTATTAAAAGCGGTATCTGAATCGGTGTAACTTCACTGCCGAACAGGCAGCTTAGAAACAGAATCACTTTATCTTTTGTTGTGGCCATAAGCTTCACTGCCGAACAGGCAGCTTAGAAAAGTGATAGCAAGGTCACTGAGAGTGACAAGCACTTCACTGCCGAACAGGCAGCTTAGAAAACGGACAACTTTGTCCACGGTCAAACAGTAATCTTCACTGCCGAACAGGCAGCTTAGAAATAGTATGAACCCTGAATACTCACCACTCCAAGCTTCACTGCCGAACAGGCAGCTTAGAAAATCACCGCAGCAGGGTTAGACATCAACCCCATCTTCACTGCCGAACAGGCAGCTTAGAAAGTTGGAATTGGCCAAAAGATTGGACCTAAGAACTTCACTGCCGAACAGGCAGCTTAGAAAGGTGGCTTTCCTTGTCAGGCGTGGTCAATGGCCTTCACTGCCGAACAGGCAGCTTAGAAATTCCAGGCACGCTTGTTACTTCTGACTTATCTCTTCACTGCCGAACAGGCAGCTTAGAAAGGTAACTAAATCAATTGATGACCAGTCAATATCTTCACTGCCGAACAGGCAGCTTAGAAACCCTGAACACTGTTAACGAAATTCCACAACTTCTTCACTGCCGAACAGGCAGCTTAGAAATGGCGAGATTGAGTTATTTTGATGTACTCACCCTTCACTGCCGAACAGGCAGCTTAGAAAGTAACTGTTTGTGTCGTTGTCTAGCTGCCCGACTTCACTGCCGAACAGGCAGCTTAGAAATTAAACGCGGCGAAGAAGAAATCAGCCAAATCCTTCACTGCCGAACAGGCAGCTTAGAAACACGGGCTTGGCGACCATTTCCGACAGTCGGACTTCACTGCCGAACAGGCAGCTTAGAAAAAACACAAACACGCGGCTTGCATCAATAGTGACTTCACTGCCGAACAGGCAGCTTAGAAAACAACAAAGCAAACGGAACTCACATCAACGATCTTCACTGCCGAACAGGCAGCTTAGAAAATGCGCTGAGCAAATGAACGTGCATTCTCAGACTTCACTGCCGAACAGGCAGCTTAGAAAATTGATGTGGTATGCGCAAGTATCCAGCTAGACTTCACTGCCGAACAGGCAGCTTAGAAACCAGCCCTACATACTCTGTTGTTGGTGGTCTTCTTCACTGCCGAACAGGCAGCTTAGAAAGTTCATCATCATGTTGTCGAATGCTTCACCAACTTCACTGCCGAACAGGCAGCTTAGAAAAATTACACCCCACTCACTGACTGAAAATGCACCTTCACTGCCGAACAGGCAGCTTAGAAACACACGTCAAAACATTTAAAAGACACTTAGAACTTCACTGCCGAACAGGCAGCTTAGAAATGTCAAACAATAACGAAGATATGATAAAAAAGCTTCACTGCCGAACAGGCAGCTTAGAAAAGGTACATGCGGTGAGATGGTTGCACACCTGCCTTCACTGCCGAACAGGCAGCTTAGAAATATGAACCAAGGTACGAAAGCAGAAGGCTTGCCTTCACTGCCGAACAGGCAGCTTAGAAATTACTTGCTCACCGTGGTATCTGCGACCGATACTTCACTGCCGAACAGGCAGCTTAGAAAAGTAAGCTACACGGGTTATGCGTCCAAATAATCTTCACTGCCGAACAGGCAGCTTAGAAAAAAAATCAACCCAAGCCCAGCAGAAACGATACCTTCACTGCCGAACAGGCAGCTTAGAAACGCAGATAATGAAGTAATAGCCGACTTGTACTCTTCACTGCCGAACAGGCAGCTTAGAAAAATATCTTGAACCCATCACCTCCCGTGCGGAACTTCACTGCCGAACAGGCAGCTTAGAAATTGATGAGGTTGGGGCTAGATTTGGTAAATACCTTCACTGCCGAACAGGCAGCTTAGAAATGGCCCCCTGCTTTGTTTGATGGTTTATGTTACTTCACTGCCGAACAGGCAGCTTAGAAATGTTTCGATACCGCGAATGTCTGATAGGTTTACTTCACTGCCGAACAGGCAGCTTAGAAATGAAACCACCATAGCTTCAAGTTCAGCACCTTCTTCACTGGCGAACAGGCAGCTTAGAAATTACATGCTTCAGAATATGACCGATGCTAATGCTTCACTGCCGAACAGACTCTATCTAGATAGCAACAAAGCCGACATAAGTCGGCTTTCTTTAGGGTGAATTAATTATGAGGGCAGGGGGAACTGCGTTAGGCCATCATAATGTTAGCGATCATCGCTGAAAGGATACTTACCAAGGTTGAACCATAAAGTAAGCGCAGGCCGAAGCGTGCAACAAGGTTACCTTTTTCTTCGTTCACCCCTTTAACAGCACCAGCAATAATACCGATAGAGCTAAAGTTAGCGAATGACACCAAGAAGATAGAAATTGTACCAACCGTATGAGCAGATAGGGTATCTAGTTGCTCTTGTAGCGCCATCATTGCCACAAACTCGTTCGAAACTAACTTGGTAGCCATAATACTACCGGCTTGCAGTGCTTCGCTTGCAGGAATACCCATCAGCCAAGCGACAGGGTAGAATACATAGCCAATCAAGTCTTGGAAGCTAATACCTAGCGCTACAGTAAAGCCTTTGTTGATCATGGCAATCAGTGAGATAAAGCCAATCAGCATTGCAGCAACGATTACGGCAACTTTAAAGCCCGTTAAAATGTATTCACCTAGCATTTCGAAGAAGGTGACTCTTTCGCCTTCAGCTTCTGCAATCATATCGTCGAAGTTCACTTCTGCTTCATGATCATAAGGGTTGATGATCGACAGAATAATGAAAGTACTAAACATGTTTAAAAATAGCGCCGCCACCACATACTTAGGGGCGATTAGCTGCATGTAAGAACCCACGATAGACATTGAAACGGTCGACATTGCCGTTGCTGCTAAGGTGTACATACGGCGTTCAGACATCTTACCCAGAATATCTTTATAGGTAATAAAGTTTTCAGACTGGCCAACCATTAGCGCACTGATGGCATTGAAAGATTCTAATTTACCCATGCCATTGATTTTAGAGAGTAAGAAGCCAATAGCACTAATAACAACGGGTAGCACTCTAATGTGCTGAAGAATACCGATCAGCGCCGAAATGAACACAATTGGCATTAAAACTTGAAGGAAAAAGTCGAAACCACCGTCATTGATTAGCCCACCGAAAACGAAATTTGTCCCTTCAGCGGCAAAAGCCATTAGGCCATTAAATCCATTTGCGAACTCGGTAACAATACCAGTACCGGCGGATGAATTGAGTAAGAAGTAAGCCACACTCATTTCAATCACGAGTAGCTGAATGATGTAACGAAGTTTTATGCTTTTACGATCTTTGCTCACTAATAAGGCAAGAACGGCGACAACAGCAAGGCCAAAAATAAAATGTAAGTAGGGCATATGTGGTATGTACCAATTGTGATTATTCTCAAATTCTGCGTGTATGCTCGCATGCGGATTACCACTTTAGAGTGACGCAAATCCCATTTACAAAGCTGGTTTAGATGGACTTTATGGCTGATAACCAATTGTGTTGAAGAGATTTAGCGGGATTTTATTCATGCTTAAATACAAAAGTTTCACAAGCATCAATTATGCAACCTGATTTTTAGCGGATGGTACATTAAGCATGTGAATAAATAGAAGGTGCGATTGAAAGAGGGAAAGAAAAGTTGTCGTTATCGAAAAAATTTCACGCGTTTATGTTTAAAAGCCCCGCATATCCGTACGGTATGAAGGGCTTAAATTGAGACCAATTTTGAAGTGTATCAAGCTAAATTTAGCTACTTAGCTTCAACTGCTTTTTGAATGGCAGGGCCAATTTGGCGCTTACGTGAAGTCACACCTTCAAGCACTAGCCATTGTTCAGATGCTTTGCCTTTAAATGCAGCGTTAGCAATTTTTTGATCGGCGCTGTCTATCCATAAAAGATTCGCACGTTTGTTTTTAGTGTCAATTACAGAGAAGAAAAGGTGATCTAAGCCCGCTTCTTTTTTATAGGCCTTCATTGCCGAGATAAATTCAGGCTTTCTATCCAGTAATTGTTGCGCAGTAATGGTTTCCGCAACACCAATGCCCACTTTTTTACCGCCATAAGCAAAGTTTTTGTAATCCAACGTCAGGATGTCAGCGGCGCTAACATGGCTGAGGTCTGATTTTGCCTCAAGCATTTTTTCGCCAAACGCATTGAGATCTTTAATGCCTGCAACTTTAGCCAGCTTTTCAGCATAACTACGGTCGTACTCTGTGGTTGTTGGCGAGCGGAATACCATAGTGTCAGATAAAATACCGCCTAGCGTCGTACATGCAATGTTGGCTGGTAAGGTGATGCCGTGTGTTTCAGCATGGTTTGCAAGAATAGTAGCTGCTGAACCCCATGGGCGAATATCAATGGACGCCACTTGCGTCATGTTAACAGGGTTACCACCAATAGCGTGGTGGTCAACAATGGCAACAATACTTTTTTCATCGACAGATTTATGCAGTTGAGTTTGTTGGTTGAAATCCACTAAGCCAAATTGTTTTGCTGACACATCTTTAAGTAGTTTAGGTGCTGTCGTTTTACAGTACTCAAGTACAAAGCGGCTTTCCGGGTTGATATCTTCTGGTACGGCTGCAGTGCCACCATAGATATAAGCGGCTGCAATTGCGGATGTCACAGTGTCGGTGTCTGGGCTTAAATGACCTGTCCAGACAAGCTTGTCCGTATTGTTTGCTTGGGGAGTTGTCAGATCGAATGCCATGCTTGATGAACTCATCACAGAAAGGAGTACGGCGAGATAACGTAGTTTCATTGTCTAATCCATTATTGTTTTAACTGGGGCTCATAGTGATAGAGGCATATGTAAGCGCATAATGGCTTTTGTACCTTTTGCGAGTTAAATCAAAACAATGAAGGAGTCGATAAGCAAAAGAAGACTGGTTTGACTAACAATTTGAAATATTTACTTACGTGTATACGAGTCAGTCGATTTAATACTCTAGCTTAGAGTTGCTTATTAAATGAATGCTGGCAATAGATGTGATGATTTACGCTGTAATGCAGGATTTAGCACGACAGCGAGAATCATATAATAGAATTTCGTTGTGTATTACTTCAGTAAGGTAACCGCTGATTGAAGTTGATCTAAAATCTCTGGATTTGTCACCGTACAGGTAGAAGGATCAAAGTTGTCATAAAAGCTCGGTACAGAAAGCTGCGCCTTTACGTCACCTGCGAAATAGGGAGCGGAGCCTGCAGCCGCTGCTAATACGTTACTTGCACCGCCAGGGCCTGGTGAGGTTGAAAGCAATAGCATTGGCTTGCCTTGGAAAACTTTTTGATCGATACGTGATGTCCAATCAAAAAGGTTTTTGTAAGCGGCAGTGTATGAACCGTTATGCTCTGCAAAAGAGATAATCAGAGCATCGGCTTCACCAATCTTTTTAAAGAAAGCCTGTGCTTGCGCAGGTTGACCAAGCTCTTGCTCACGCTCCATGCTAAAAATCGGCATTTCGTAATCATTGATATCTAAAACTTCAACATCAGCTTCATTTATGAGTTGGCTAGCAGCTGTTGCTAATTGTTTGTTGATTGACTGCTTACTGTTACTTGCTGCAAATGCTAATACTTTCATGATGATTCCTTAAAGTTCTAATTTTATATTTTTGGATGTTGAGCATTGTTACTGTTCTTAACGCTGACTAGTTGAATGCATTTAATCCAGTATATTCAATAAATTCGATAACGTTACGATCTGGGTCTCGAATAAATAGAGAGAGCCCCGTTGGGTGAGTTACCAGTTCGTGCTGCTGAGTGGAATGCTTTATTTCAACATCCATAAACATGTTTCGTGTTGCTGCTGATGGACTAACTATAAATTACATCGTGAAAATCATTAATAGCCTTATAGTGGATGGATTATTTCCAAATGACTGTTAATTGATGAATGTACGTAATAAAGTGTGTCACTGATAAGCTAATTTAGTTGCCCAGTTTGTCATAGAGAGAGGGAAGTTATGGCGTTTAATGCACATTTACTCGATGGAATGCTCATTTTTGTTGAGGTTGTTAATTGCGGGAGTTTCACAAAAGCAGCTGAAAGTAGTGGTCACTCAACATCGTATATCAGTAAAGAGATAAACAAACTCGAAGAGCGGTTAGGGGTGCGTTTGTTGCATCGTACTACGCGATCATTAAGTCTTACATCTGAAGGTGAAGTTTACTTTCAACAATGCCAGCAGTTACTTTTTGATGCAGAGCAAGCTGAACTCGCCATGACGGGAGGGCAGCTTGAACCACGCGGTTTGCTACGGATTTCATGTCCTATTAGTTTAGGCATATCCAGAATTCGCCCAGTAGTCGCGAAATATATGATGCAATACCCTGAAGTGAACTTGGAGCTGGATCTTAATGATCGTCGGGTTGATATGGTTGCCGAGGGCTTTGACCTTTTAATCCGAGCATCAGCTACGATTGAAGATTCAAGCTTAATATGCCGTCCTATATTTAAGTCACATGGGATCACTCTTGCCTCGCCAGAATATTTATCACGCTATGGAACACCGACACACCCAGCTGATTTGGTGAATCACCGCTGCATTAGCTATAGCAACTTGAAAACGCCGAATGTATGGCAATTTACGGATCAAAATAATCAGATACATCCGATCCAAATACATAGCAAAGTACTGACGAACAGCTCAGAAATGGAGTTGGGTCTTTGCCTTGCGGGCCAAGGTATTACACGGTTACCCAAATTCAATTTAAGGTCAGAAATTGAACAGGGGCTTCTAGTTCCCCTTTTTACGGACTTTAAATTGCAAATCATCAATGTGTATATGATGTACCCCAGTAGGAAGCACATGTCTTCAAAGGTGAGAAGTTTTATTGATTTTGTTTTAAAAGAGCTAGGGGATGATTAAAAAGGCGACTGCATTATATCGATTTAGATGATGGAATAAGTGAAGGGTAAATTTTTCCTCACTTATTTACTCTAACAAAAACCGGCTAGTGTAAGCCGGCTTTATTTTTCATAAAATTAAAGGCTTAGGAGAAATCCATTACTATTCGGCCCGTAATTTCTCCTTTCAACATATCGTCGAAAATATCATTAATATCTTCTAATTGCTTCACTTCAGTAATGGCTTTTACTTTGCCTTCAGCCGCAAACTGTAAGCACTCTTGTAGATCTTTACGCGTGCCAACGATAGAGCCGATTACTTTGATACCATTCAATACCGTATCAAAAATAGGGATTGGCATATCCTCTGGCGGTAATCCAACCAGTACGCAAGTGCCGCCACGACGGACCGAGCGGTACGCTTCTTCGAAAGCGGGTTTTGAAACGGCTGTACACACAACACCATGAACACCGTTGACAAGCTGTTGAATTTTGTCAGATGGTTTATCTTTCAAAAAATCGATGCAGTAGGTGGCCCCAAGTTCTTTCGCTAATGATAGTTTTTCAGCACCAGTATCGACAGCAACGACATTCATGCCCATAGCGACAGCATATTGAATAGCAAGGTGACCAAGTCCACCCACACCCACAATTGCGACCCATTGCCCCGGTTTTACAGCAGTAACTTTTAATGCTTTATATGTTGTTACACCTGCACAGAAGAGTGGAGCTGCATCAACGTAGCTGATCCCATCTGGAATTTTGATAGTGTACTCACCATGAGCCAGACAATATTCTGCGTAACCGCCATCAACAGAGTAGCCCGCATTATGTTGTTCTAGACACAATGTTTCTTGGCCTTCTAAACAGTAATCACAGTGGCCGCAGGCACTATACAGCCAAGGTACACCAACGCGATCGCCGACTGAAAGGTGTTTTATTTCGCTGCCAACCTCAACTATTTCTCCAACACCTTCATGGCCTGGCACAAGTGGCATTTTAGGTTTTACTGGCCAATCACCATGGCACGCATGTAGGTCGGTATGACAAACACCACATGCATGGATTTTAACTAAAACATCACGAGGTTTTACTTGTGGGAGTGGTATATCTTTAATGACAAGAGGACCTTTAAATTCGTTTACTACAGCTGCTTTCATGATTCATTCCACACTGATTGATGATTTTGATAATCATTCTCATCTATTGGTTTTGAATTTAAAATGATGTAAATCACGAATTGAAAGTTTTCGTGTTGCTGTGAGATGGATCAATTTATGGCTTCGTTCAGATATTGTTCATCTTTGTTCAGTTAGTCTGAAAGAACATAAAGAAGAGGCATAGACGATGAAGAATATACTGACTGGTATTGCAGCACTTATTGTAGGTGCGTTTACATTGATTATGGCAACAGTAATGGGTCTTTTCATTAGTGTTGCAGCTTTACTAACAACGCCATTCATTAAGCGTAAAGTTGCTTACGCACACGCGGAAACTCGATTCAATCGCGCTAACATGCACGCTGCACCACACGGCAGTAATACCATTGATGGTGAATACGAAGACGTTAGCCACCGCTAATACAGTAAGTCGGATCATCAATCAAAGTACGTCAGAATACCAATCTCATCAGCAATTACTTAGGTTGGTCTAGTAGAGAGATAGGTTGGTATTAGACAGTGAATTAAAAAAGCCCGCTATGATGAAAGCGGGCTTTTGCATTTTAGCTTACTAGCGCTGGATGGCTCTACTTTTTAAGGCGAGTCACTTTGCTTGATTTGCCTTGAATCGCACGGCGAAGGCGAAGACGACGTTCTGCTGAACCTTGCTCTTCTGGGTTGTTAGTACGGCCCTGACGATTTTTAAATGCTGGTTTTGTATTCATTTTAAGCAATAGCGCATCACGGTCTGCTGGCTCATAGCCTGCAAGTTGAATACGTTTAATACGTTGCTGAATGAGTTTTTCAATTTGCACGAGTGTTAGCTCTTCTTCACGGCTAACAAAAGACACAGCATGGCCTTCTTGACCAGCACGACCTGTGCGGCCAATACGGTGAACGTAATCTTCAGCAAGGAAAGGCATATCGTAGTTAACAACGTGCGGTAGACCTTGAATATCCAGACCACGAGCAGCAACTTCTGTTGCGACCATTACACGTGCTTTGCCTGTTTTAAATTCTTCTAGTGCACGACGACGTGCGCTTTGTGCTTTGTCACCGTGGCAAAGAACAGCTTTAATGCCATCAAGTTTTAGCTCTTTCACTACTTGGTTTGCTGTTTCTTTGTAGTTCACAAATACCAGCACTTGTTGCCAGTTTTTCTTACCAATCAATTCAGAAAGTAATTCACGCTTGCGGTCTTCATCAACTGGGTACACAACGTGAGAAACCGTTTCTGCTGTTGAGTTTTCAGCTGTTACGATGACACGCTTTGGTTTACGTAATAAATCTTGTGCTAATGAATTCATTTGCGTAGACGATGTTGCAGAGAACAGCATGGTCTGCGGATGCTGACTAATTCCGCCCATAATGGTGCGAATCGCATTAATAAAGCCCATATCTAACATACGGTCAGCTTCATCGAATACAAGGAATTCTAGGTTAGCAAAACTCACGTTACCCAGCTCGATGTGCTCGATTAAGCGACCCGGTGTAGCTACAAGAATATCAACACCAGCTTCAAGCTTACGCTCTTGCGATGACATTTTTGCACCACCAAAAACAGCCGCAACAGAAACGTCGGTGTATTTAGTGTAGCTTTCGATGTTGTGTGCAATTTGATCAACAAGCTCACGTGTAGGCGCAAGAATTAATGCACGAACATTAAAACGGCTACGTGATTTTTGTTTGTCAAAAATCTGCTGAATGATAGGCAAAGAAAATGCCGCGGTTTTACCTGTACCTGTTTGTGCGTGTGCAAGGATATCGTGCCCACGACGAGCGTGTGGAATAGCCTGTTGTTGAACGGGAGTGAGTTTTTCATAACCACACTCGGTTAATGCGCGCACAATATCAGGTGAAAAACCTTGTGATGAAAATGACATTCTTTGTTCCTAAAGCAGATGGCTGTTGTATGGCTTTCATCGTAGAAAGAGAAACAGCGCCTGACCAAAAATACGGTCGCTGATTATAGAGGAATAATCAGTGGCTGTGGTGACTAATTGTGAAGGTATGAAGGGATTTTGTACAGTTAAAGCCGATAAAACCCAAAAATACACAGTTTCAGTGGCTACAGTTGAGTCGCTGGCTGATTTTATTGAGGTTGATGAGCTGTATCGTTAATTCTAATCCCTATTTTCACTGATATACGTGTAAGACGGTATTGCGTGCTCGATGTGATCTTGCCCTGTCAATTTTTGATGAAGGCCGCTAATCGCGGCCTTTGAGTAAATGTATTGTTGCTTGCTTATTTTTCAATGAAGCGTTAATCATTGTTTTCATAGGATAATTGGTGCATTGAATCTAGCGCTAGTTTAGTCACTCTCTCAAGTAGATCTTCCATTGATTCCTTTCCTGATGAAACTGTATTGTCCTCTCGTTCCATCGGATGTTTTGGGGAAGTACATTCCATGGTAATTACCTTTATTTGACATATTCATATCGAGAGTAGTCGCTCTGGGCTAAATGGAAGATAAAAGAAGCAATACTTTTAAGCGCATACCACTAAAGGGGTGTGTAGCCATACAAAACGTGATCGGTAGCGCATTGTGGTGGTATTAAAATTTAGTGGAATTATTTCAGTATTGTGATTTTTTGAGAGAACCTTTGAGAATAAGCATGTTCGAGTAACCCATCTTATAAAAGAGGTAGTGATGCGACCGGGGCGCTATTAGCCAGTTGTTTTCTTTTATAGGTAAAACGCTAGGTGAGACTGTCAGTATAAAAAGACAATTCATGGTAGGGAATGAATGCCTTTGTGTACCTTTTTGTTTAAGTCTTTGTTATTTAAGGTTTTAACTGTTCGTCGGTTAAATGTCTTTCAGAAACAGGAGGATATAAATCGAACAATGTCTTCTAACATACCGCTGACATACCTTACAAACAGCCGCATAGAATCGCTTCGCTTAATTAAAAACACACCAGATAGGAAGCGGTTGATAAGTATGTTGAAGAACACAAACCAAAAAAATAAAGTACGATATGCTGTATTGTTAAGCTGCATAATGGGTCTGACTGCGTGCCAAGGGGGAAGTGCTGGAGATGATTCATCTGTGACGCCAGGGCCTACGCCTACTCCGGGACCCACACCGAACCCAACACCAGAACCAGGGCCCACACCGATCCCGCCACCTAAGCCATTGCCGCCCACCCCTGATGTTGCGGATAACACCTTTCTTGTGGATGGCGTGAGTTTTTCCAATATATCTGACGCGCAAAATGCATTGAAAGACAATAGTACACTCGTGATTGGTAATGGCACTTATCGTCAGGGCATGACGATTCAGCCGAGTAATGTCACTATCCAAGGTAGCCCTAATACCCACTTCATAGCGGGGGCTGTGAGTGGTAAAGCGACATTTGTAATCCAAGGCAACGACACAACCATGGAGCAAATTGAGTGTAGTGGCGTCACAGTACCCGATCAAAATGGCGCTTGTATTCGTCAAGAGGGGCAGAACCTGTTACTCAAATATGCGTATTTTCACGATAGTGAGCAAGGGATCCTTGCCCATGATGGCACTGGGACGATCCGAATTGAATACAGTCGTTTTGAAAATTTAGGCAAGGCGGGTCGAGCTCATGCGATTTATGTGAATAAAGCCGATCGTTTAGAAGTACGTTACAGTAAATTTTATAGCTCTAAAGATGAAGGGCATGAAATTAAATCCCGCGCAAAAGAAACGATCATTGAATATAGCGAAATTGCATCGTTAACAGGTAATGATAGCCGTTTAGTCGATGTACCGAATGCAGGAAAATTAGTTATTCGCGGGAGCGTGTTAGAGCAAGGGCCAAACTCTGCAAATAACCAGCTACTCGGTTATGGTTATGAAGTGAACCCTGTTGATCCTGCAATTTCACACTCAGTAGAGATTAGAGATAATATTATTATTTTAGAGCGTAATGGCAGTAACCATTTCTTTGGTATTTCAGACAGTGCGAAAGATGTCTCTAAGGTTGTGACCCAAAATAAATTTGTAGGCTCGATGAATGATTCCGCTCTTTATCAAAGTGGTAACCAGTTTTATGCTGATCGCGCGGCTTTTGGTTTAGGCCCTTTTCCTGAATTGCCGAGTATCGGGCTGTAACGAACTATCGTGAGTTGCTTTAAGGTAACTAATGTAGTGAAGATAATGTGATCGAGAAGGCCAGCAATTGCTGGCCTTTCTTGTCTGTGTATTGGTGACAGACAATAAACAGTAAAAAACTACTTATTTCGTCGTGCTGATTTATAGAACAGCATAAACCCAATAACGACACCCATTACATTGGCGATAGCATCTAGCCATGAGGCTTCACGATTTAAAATAAACTGTCCTTGGCAAAACTCAAGAAACAGTCCATAGGCTGATAGCGCGATGCACAGTGAGATAAATTTGTGGAAGGATAAACCCAACTGGCTAGCAAGTATTACGAATAAACCGTAAGCCCCTAGATGAAGCATCTTATCTAGAAATAAGATGCCGTATTGTTTTAAATCTAACAGACTGTCTGTTTCTGCCCCCGCAGCAAGTGATATTAGCGTTATAAAAACGAAATAACAGCTAAAAGCCCCCCAAGCAATATAGACCTTCAGCAGTTTGTACTGAGGTGCTAACCAATATGATTTCATATTCTTAATTTAGTGCCGTGCGTTTAATCAGTTGTTGTAAATGCTTTACAGGGATCGCATAAGTGATATCACTAGGATTGGTAAGTGCGGACTCTTTGGTTGATTTTAGTAGCACTTTATTAACGATGGCAATCACGCTGCCCGTTGCAGGGTGATAAACCGGACTACCACTATTTCCAGGGTAAGCTGTGGCATCTAATTGGTAGACCATGTAGGGGTTTTTAAGGTGCTTAAGCTGTTTTATCGTTAGTTCTTTTGCATTTCTTGCGGGAATCGCAACGGGTGTAATACTCGAAATCATGCCTTTATGAGTAACAGGATAAAGCCCTAAAATGGCGCCGATAGGGAATCCTGTAAAGGGGTATTCTTCACCTTCCCTAACCTGAAAGTTGGCCATCGATAGGGTGGGTATTGCTTTACCGGTGATTTTTAATAAGGCTAAATCATGCTTTTCATCACGGGCAATAACACGCGCATTTCGAACGTCGGGGCTTTTTCCTTGACCAACAAAAACAACAAACTGCGTTTTACCATCGTTCAGTAATCGACTGGGTACCACATGCGCATTGGTTGCGATGATCTGGCTCTTCGTTGATTGACTAGAGATGCGAACGGCAAAACCTGTACCTAATAACTGCGCGCGCGGTGTCGCGAGCTTGTTATAGATCCCAATACCGACAATGGCAGGTTTTACTTTGCTGATGGTATCTGGCAAGGCTGCAGTGGCTGTTATCGGTATGCTAATAGCCATCATAAGCAGTAAAGTGAACAATGCCTGGAATCTGTGAGTCGTTTTCATAATCGCACCTGTTTAAACATCGGAAGAGAGGGGGAGGGGCTCTTCATGTGTATTTTTACTGAACCTTCTATTGCTAGTCATGATGCTAAAACCGCCCTATTCGGGCGGTAAGCATAGGATGAGATTTATGGCACTAATTGACAGCTGTCAGTTTATTTTGGAGCTGGCCTTTTATCGCCATTAAGCGAGGATCTGAGGTGTTGATTTTTTCCAACACATCTTTGGCGTTATCTGCTTGCTTATTTTCCAATAAACTTTCGGCATAGTGCAGTGCAATCTCGGCATCATCATGTTTCTTAGCGTAGGCTTCTTTCAGCGGCTGAAGCGAGGGTGCGATTTGCCCTGATTTCAGCAAGCAATAGCCGTAGGTATCTAATACTTCAGGAATATTACCGCGCTTCGCTGCTAAATCATGTGCTTTATTGGCTGAGCTACATGCTTTGTTGAAATCACCTTTTTCAAGGTATAACCAAGCAATATTGTTCAGTGCAATAATATTGTTTGGCTCTCTTTGTAAAATTGTTTCGTACTGACCGATTGCTTCATCGGGGCGGTATTTCACTTGTAGGTCGGCTAATCGAATCTGTAAGGAATCGGCTTTGTTGCCATATTCGTTGATAACCGATTTTAAGAATTTAATGGCTTGATCTGTTTTGCCCGACATTTCATAAGCGACGGCTAAATCAGCGGCTGAATCTGGATTTGGAAGCGTGTCATAACGCTGTTCTAGCGCTTGAATAGCTTCTGGGTACGCTTTGTTTTGTAGGTAGATCATCGCCTGTAAACGCAAGAAGTAAGCGGTTTGTTTAATTTCATCTGACTGCTGATTTAATAAGACTTGGCTTTGTTCACTTTTGCCGGTTTTAAGTAGCAGGCCAGCTTGCATAAGGGTAAATCGTGTATCGTTGATAAACAGGCTGCGTGCTTTTTCTGTTAGCTTTAAGCTGTTATCTGCTCTATTTACAAGCTCATTAAGTTGTATGTTTTTAATGTATGCATTTGGGTTAAGGGGCTCTTTTAGTAGCCACTGACTGTAGTAGGTGAGCGCGTTATCATAATCTCGTTGTTGGTTATAGAGATCGCCAAGTAAGCGTAAAGAACTGCTGTTTTGATTATGGGGTGAAATAGTTTCAAGTAATTCAATGGCATCTTGATACTCAGTACTGATAGCGAGCGTAGTTGCTTTTTGAATTTTTAAGCCATCGTTATCTTGATCTGCTGCGCGTTGCTCATCGATGATTTGACTGAAATCAGCCATCTTATCGGCTTGGTAAGCAAAACGAATAATATGGCGGAAGACCATAGGGTTTGTTGGCTCGAGCTGATACGCTTTTATTGCGAGAGAGTAGGCCGCTTCTGGGCCTTTTTGTTTATCGGCGAGCTGCGCAATGGCGAGGTGGGCTTGGATGTTTTCACCATCGGCTGCTAATACCTTTTGATACCATTCTTTTGCTTTATCTGGCTGTTGTTTTATTTGGTTTATTAACCCTTTTAGTAACATTGCCTGAGCGTTAGCAGGACTTTCAGCTAACCAATCATCAACTGTTTTTTCTGAATCATCGACCTTACCCATCTTCAAGTAAAAATAGGCTAAGCCTAGCTTGGCTTCTTTCAAATCAGGGTTGATTTTTAATGCTTGTTGTAGAGTATCAAGCCCGCCAGTGTCATTATTGGCAAGCTGGATTAGCCCCAATTTCACTTGGCTATTACTTGACCCATTAGCAGACGCTTTGTGTGCGAGAGCAAGCGCTTCATCTTCACGGCCTAAACGCGCGAGTTCTACACTCATAGAAGAAAGGAAGGTACTATCTTGCTCTGTTTGCCCGTTAAAGTTACTTAGAGTGCTCATCGCATCATCAATGTCACCAAGCTTAAATTGAGTGATGGTGTATAGGCGTTTTACAAAGTGATTATCGGGAACCAGTGGGTCTATCTTTTTGAAGTGTTCATTCGCTTGTTCAAACTTACCTTGCTGGAAGGCAACCACACCGGAAATAAGGTAAGTGGATACGTTTTGAGAGCCGTTTTGAATGGCAAGATCAGCATGTACTTTAGCTTCGTCACTATCTCCCTCTGCGTAGAGTATATTTGCTTTTAGTTCATTAACGATGACGTGGCTATTTGACATTTTCAGCAGGTTGCTAACGTATTTATCTGCATCTTTATAAGCTTCATCTCTGACAAGTGCTTGCGCGAGGTATAGCGTGTATTGAATCGCATCTGGTGCGTTATCCACGGCTTTTTGATAGCTCCGAGCCGCTGATTTATTATCACCTTTCGCTGTCTCTAAATGTCCTTTTAATAGCCAAGCATCACTGCTTGTACTGTGCTCTTTAACGATGTTATTTACAATGTAAAGTGCCGAATCAATGTTCTCGTTGGCTGCATCGAGTGTTGCGCGTCCGATGGACTGATACAGGGTGTCTTGGCCTGCGTTTTCAGCAAGAGAAAGGCTGTATTGCGCCTCTTCCATTTTCCCTTGCTTAAGAAGGGCGAGTGCTTTAAATGCCAGCAATTCGGTTTTAACGCTCTGCTCTGTGGTTCGCGTGTTATCAACTAATTCGATTAATGCTTCTGTTTTATCTTGTCCTAGCAATGCTTGAGCAACAAGAGGAGATAATGAATCACTGTCGCCTTTCAAGCGTAGGGCTTTTTCGAGTTCTTTTTCAGCAGATGCAAAATTACCGCGTTCAAGATAAATTTGGCCAAGTATCTGCCGTGCTTGGCTATCTTTTGGTGCCTGTTTAATGGCATTTTTTAATTCAATAATAGCGGCGTTGGTATCTTGGTCTTCAAGATAGGTTTGCGCTTGCTGGAGATATTCTTCGGTAGATTTATCATTACATGCCGCCAAAGAAAGCGTTATGAAACTGGCTAAAGCGAGTCGGGTGAAAGTTTTGCTTTTATTGTGAGTCATAAGCATCCCTGTGATGACAAAAAATTGCTGGACATTTTTATGATAGACCTAAATAAGTTTGTCAGCGCAAAGAATTGAAGGATGTCCAGTACTTTACATTATTGATTGCTACTCTTAGTTAATAGGCAGAGGACGCTGTTGAAAGATGGATGGTTGAATGGATTACCAAAATCAGATTGAGTGCGAATGGTTACATAGCCCTTCGATAAACGAAGTAAAAGATCAGTGGCTGGCGCTTGAACCTAATACCAAGCCCAATCCCTTTATTTCATGGTGTTGGATTGGGCCATGGCTCGAAACCTTTGTTGATGATTTTTGGTTACTAACGGCCTGCAACAGTGACCAAGTAGTCGGGCTCGGCATTTTTACGGTGAAACAGAAAAGAAATTGGTTGGGGCAAAGTTACAACCATTATTCTTTGCATCGACTCGGAGATGAACAAGCCGATCAAATTTGGATTGAATATAATGACTTCCTTCTTGAGTGCGAACATGAAGCGCAAATAAGAGAAGCGATGTTTAGTGCCGTTAAACTAAGGCTGCAACCGAGAGACTGTTTATCCGTAGGAGCAAGCCGCGAAGAGGTTATTTTTCATGATGCTTTTATAACGGATCAGACGAGGACGATGTTCCCGCGAACGGTATGGCAAAGCTCCAGTTATTTTATCGATTTTAAACGATTAAATAGTAATGGCCAGACGCTAGATGAATCGCTGTCGAAAAGTGCACGTAAGCAAATACGGCGAAGTATTAAAAAGTATGAGCGCAGCGGGTTTTTAAAAGTGCATACAGCAGATTCTTGTGAAAAGGCGTTAATATTGTTTGAGCAGGCTAAGCATAGGCACATGAATCGCTGGGGGAGTAATCTCGGGGAGAGTGGCTTTGCGAATCCTGAATTTGTTCAATTTCATCAGGCTTTTATTCGTCATAATTTCTCAAAAGGTATGATACAAATCCACCGAGTTACAGCGGGTGAAAGTGATCTAGGTATTATTTATAACTTTCATTTTGGCGGCGTGGTTTATTTCTATTTAAGTGCACTTTCATATAGTGATGATCCGCAGCTAAAGCCTGGATTAGTTGCCCATTATTTATTGATCGAACAGGCACTTGCTGGTGGGATGAAAATGTATGATTTTATGGGGGGAGAGGCTCGATACAAACAAACATTTTCAAACAACCGTCAGCGACTTTCGATAATAGAATATCACCAGCCACATTTTGCCCTATCGCTACAAAATATGGCTAGGAGTGCTAAGCGTCTTATGGTTCAAAGCAGCTGATTGCCTCTTTAAATGCTCCCATAAAGGTGTCTCCATTCAATACTGGGTTTCCACAAAAATCATGCAATGGTGTCTTACCTGTTGATTCACTCGTCGTTAGAAACGGGTAGGGCGTTTCTGTACGGGTAAGTGCTTTCGTGGGTGTGAAGTCGCCGACAGAAGGCGCTTTAAACCAACCATCCAGTTTCTCGCCGCCACCCCAAAAATCTTTGCGCAATACTGTATTGTTGAATTGTTCAGCAACGCCTTTATCTCGTTCTCTTATGCTACCGCTTAAGATGTTATTGGTAACTAAAGCGGTTGATTGCCTAAAGCGAACATCAATACCACTGGTGTTATACAGGATATTGTTATTGACGATACTGTCTTTCCCTTGGTTGATATACACCCCAACATCGTTGCAATGCATCATAATATTGTTGCGGACAACAGAAAGGTTTGTTTCAAAATTTGATTTATCTCGTCTGGTGGCGCGTTTCATTCCTCCGCCCCCCAAAGAAACACCAACTTGATAACCCCCATAATCATTACTTGTACTGTTACAGACGATGAGGTTGTTTTCGATCACACCATTATTAGAGCCCCCTTTGATAAAAGCGCCATAACTGACTTGATTGCCCCCCAACTTAATAAAGTCTCTAATAATATTGTTGTTAAGTACCCAACTGTTACCTGAATCGAGGTTAATGGGAGTGACTGAGCTGGAAGACTCACTGGGTTCGGTAAAGTAGAAATAATTATGAGAAACTTTGCCAAAATCAGGATAGTTGTTGTTAACTCCGTTAACTTTTATAGCGGCGTTAAAATCCACAAACTCATTATGAGTGATTTGTAAATTATCGGCATGCCCGACAATATGCATTGCATGCTCACAGTGAGGTTGGCAGTTCCCAATGAAGCGCAGCCCTGTGATAATCCAGTTGGGCCTATTGATAAATAAACCTTCTAACGTACTGAGTTCTAAGTTCACCTTCCCTGCAGTTTCAGCCCTAACGATAACGGGGTTATTTGCTGTAGGATAAGCAAGGCTACTGTTGATCCGTTTTTGTTCAAGGTAGTAATCACCATTTTTGATGACTATTTCCATACCGGGTTGTGCGGTATTAATGGCTTTAATGATGTCTTGTTCATTATCGACAATAATAGAGCGACTCACACTGGGAAGGTCAGCATATGCTGTAGAGAAGTTAGGGCCTACCGTTGGCCAATTGCTACTATCAAACTCTCGCCAAAAATAGTTGTTGGTCGTTAGCGTTTCACTGGCGTTTAATAGGGTGTCACCTGCGATAGCAACAGTAGGGTAATCTTTTTTTATCGTATGTCCAATACGTTGGAGTGTCTCAGGAAGCGCTTCTGCTTGGTTGCTAACTTGGTTGTAAACGCTATAACCCAAAAAAATGATAAGGATATGGGCGAAAAGACCAACGGCGGCAAAGTAGCTTTTTATACTGTTTATTGGGAACTTCATATTTGCCTCATTGAGTCTGATTAGCGTTATTACATCTGTTTAGCATCTGACTTTGTTAGTTTTTGCCAAACCATCATTTTTAGTTTACTAAGTTGAAGTGAAATAAGGGCATAGGTCGTGGAATGGTTTTTAAATAGGGTGATAAAGCTGATTAATACAGCAACGTAAATAGAGGTGTAGACAAAACTTGTTGCTAATACACATAGCAGATTAGTCACTTCATTTATGAGTAACAGCTGAAACGGTGCTGTGATCAAGTAAGCCGCGCCCGAAGCAATGACAAAGGGGAGCGATTCGAGAAGATAGGCCGCAACAGATAAAGAGATCAGGCGTTGCAACACGAAAAGCAGAACAAGGCAACTTACTGCTGTTAGTATTATCCTAGCAATAACAAGCGCTTCAATGTCCCCCCAGTACACAGCAAGAAATAAGACAATACTCGAGACAATGGCTGTTATTAACTCAAATTTGAAGAGAAACTTTATTTTATCAAGCAACGTTAATACATCAAAAAGCGCAAATAAGAGTATGCGTGTAATTAATAACGGTGCAGCAATCGGTAAGAGGTTAGCAACGACAGACCATTTTTCAGCACTACCTAATGCTATTATCACAAGCTGCTCAGCGTTTATCGCTAACAAGCCCGTCAACAGTATGACAACGACACTGGTGGTAATTAAGGTGTTGTGAAAAATGGTCGTGAATTGTGGTGATTTCCTGTCAAGTTGACCAAGACCAGGGTAAAGTATTGATATAAATGGCAAAACAAGAACATCTGATGCTGTCTCATATATTCTCTGGGTGATACTAAATGCACCTAACGCTGCTGAACCAACAAATTTTGATATTATGAGTTGATCGCATTTGTTGTTGAAATAATTGACGATGCCTTTTAGTAATGTCCACTGAGAGAACGAAATTTGTTTGTTCAATCGACTTAAACAGAGTGCTGGTCGGTAGCTGGAAAAATAATAACTTGTTGTCGTGATAATAGCGAAATAACTCACCATGCCAACAATATAGGCCCAATATGTCGGGGTTATTAAAATTAGAATGAGTGTTATTATAAAGGAGGTTATTTTTGCGCTTGCATCCCAGAACATCAACGTTTTAAATGCCATGTCTTTTTTTAATAGCGCAATGCCAATATTGGCAAAGGCGAGAAAGAGTGGAATTAATGCTAACGCTTTTAATATATTCTCAAGCTGTGGTTCATTAAAATAAGAGGCAGTCCAGCTTGAAAAGCTAAATATAGTTAAAGCAATAAGCAGTTTAATAATGAGTTGAATAGTCCACGCGGTGTTGATGTCTTCAGAGTCTGGGTCAACCTCTTTAATTAAGTAGGCTTCAGTACCTAATCGAGAAAATAGGTCAAAAAAAGCGGTAACTAAGGTCGCGGTTGCGATAAGCCCGAATTCATCAACGGATAGAATTCGAGCGAAAATTAGCATGGTAAGTATGCCAACAGCAGAAGATACCCACGAGGCGATGGTTAGCCAGAAAGAAGCTGAAGCTAATTTTTTTACGAAAGACATTGAATTTGACCTGATCCCATAAGATCACACAAAGTGTAGTAATCTTCAGGGATGCCAATATCAATGAAAAACCCATCAAGAATACTGGCGCCTATCGTTTGATGAGCAAGTTCATGGTGCAGAAAGTCTTCTTCAAAAGAAAAGCAATCAAGCTTAGGAAGCTTTGTAAGTAACTCTGGTTGAGTTAAATAAACACCAGCATTGATGTAACCTTTAGACCCCGCTTTTTTTTCTTGAAACCCAGTGACTAGCATGTCGTTATCGATGGTGAGTTTGCCGTAGCGAGCAGTGTCGTCAATTGCCTTTGCGGCAATAATCAGTAATTTATCGGTTTTATCTTGTTCTAGCTTTGATAAGTTAAATTCAACAAAAGTGTCACCATTTAGGATGACTATGCTTTCATTCGGTTGAAACGAAGCATTGAGTAATACGTTTTTAATCGCGCCGCCAGTACCGAGTGGTGATGCTTCAGCGATATATTCAATATGTAGACTTCTGTATTGGTCGCCGAAGTGGTGAATAATGCATTCTTTTAAGTGGGATACTGCTAAAACAACCCGCGATACTCCCTGAGAAATAAGATAGTCAAATTGATGTTCAAGAAAGGGAACACCGGCAACATTGACCATAGGTTTGGGTTTGTTGTTGGTGATGCTGCTCAATCTTGTACCTAGACCACCACAAAGGATAATGGCCGTTGTGGTGGTATTACCCATTGAAATATCCTTTCTCGACAAACCCGCAAATAGCATGACCAATAAGGATGTGGCATTCCTGTATACGTGCAGTATGTGATGATGGAACAGAGATACACAAATCGCACATGGCTTTCATATCGCCACCTTTACCTGTTAATCCTATGGTCGTAATGCCTCTTTCTTTTGCTATCTCGATTGCTCGTAAGATATTTGGAGATTTACCTGATGTACTAATGCCAATGAATACATCGCCTTTTCTCCCATTGGCCTGCAGTTGGCGAGCGAACAGTTTTTCAAAGCCGTAATCGTTCCCTATGGCAGTAAGTATCGATGTATCCGTAGTAAGCGCTTGTGCAGGGAGGCCGGGGCGATCAAATTCAAAACGACTCACAAATTCAGCAGCAATATGCTGGGCATCTGCTGCACTGCCACCGTTACCTGCGAGCAGCACTTGATTACCGGCTTGATAAGCCTCTAAGCAGATCTCTCCCGCACGCGCCATTGCTTCTAACACGTCATCGTGCTCAAGTAAGCGTTGCTTGGTTTCGATAGAAGAACGAATTTGCTGGTTAAAATACGTTAGGCTTTCCATGATTGTGTTCCTTGCCAAGTGAAGTGGAATGGCTGGATCTTGCCGTCTAAATCTGAGAGTGATTCCTCAACACTGAGTCGGTGGATAGGGTCGACAAACAGCATCATGAAGCCACCACCGCCAGCGCCTGAAATTTTGAGCGACTTAGCCCCAGATGTTAGTGCGCGATCTTCAATCAAATTAATATGGGGAGTTGCAATGGAATCTGATGTGGCTTTTTTTGCATTCCATGACTCTTGGAGCAGATCAGACATGCCGCAGATATCAGAGTGCAATAGTCGTTCTTTCATCTCAAAAGCGAACCGCTTAACGTCATGCATCGCTTCAAGTGGTTTTTTATCTGTAGAAGTGGTCGTTTTAACCTGATCTTCAATGATTTGAGCTGACGAACGTGAAACACCAGTGAAATAAAGCATTAACTGGCTCTCTAGTTCGTTAATAATTGGCTGGCGAATACGAAGCGGATTAACTAAAACGCGCTCGTTTTCATAGAACTCCATGAAGTTAAAACCACCAAAAGTGGTTGCATACTGGTCTTGTTTACCACCAGAGAGTTGGCAATCAATACGTTCTATATCGTAAGCCAATCGAGCAACTTCATATTCATCTAACGATAAATTGAGCAGTTTTTGGTAAGCACTGATGATGGTTACAACCATAGTTGAAGACGAGCCTAACCCGCTTCCTGGTGGGGCTTCAGAGTGGGTGTAAACCGTCACTGCTAATGGTTTGTTGTCGTTAAATTGGCTGACAATACGGTTGTAAACGGCTTTATGTAGGAGGAGTTCACCCTCTAATTCGAGGTAGTTAAGTAAAGGGGAGTGGTAAGTGACGTCAATATCTTGTGCGACAAAAGAAATGCCTTTTTCGGGCGAATGTAGCTCTATGGTGCAATGTGCATACATATTAATAGTTGCATTTAACACGCAGCCACCATATTGGTCGCAATAGGGAGATATATCGGTGCCGCCACCAGCAAGGCCTAAACGAAGTGGAGAACGAGAGCGAACAATCATAATAAGCATCCTTACTTGCGCATGAATTACTGAAATTTCGGCGACTACTCGTTTGTATTTGTTGCGGATAAAACTTGGTTTACATCAAATAGTCATCCTATATTTAGGATGGATGCAGAGTATGTTTTGTGCAAGTTTGTCTCGTGACTAAAGCAAATAAGTACAATATAAATATGCAACAGCGAAATCTGATTTGAGATTTCTCAGGGATGAAGTATGGAATCACTACTTTTTTTAGGTTGCCTCGTACTATTAGTGTACTTGTGCTGGAAATCAACCAAGATAACAGCAGAAAAGGATGATTGATGCGTGATCTTGTGTTTGTTACAGCGTTTGCTTTCATGGCTGTTTTTGCTATTAGACGGCCGTTTATTGCATTATCGTTATGGCTTTGGTCTGGCTTGTTTGTCCCAACACACTGGTTAGGTGGATTTGCTGCTTCTTTTAGTTATAACTCTGCTTTTGCGGCTTTAACTATGCTGGGTTACCTTATTTTAAGGGACAAACCTCGATTCAAACTGACAGGTCTTTTCGTTTGTGTCCTTCTTTTTTGTATTCATACATTATTGGCGACACAATTTACCCTTGCGTATTTTGAGTTGGTTTGGTTTGAGTGGGTTAAATTCTTTAAAATAATTCTTACTTTTATTTTTGTGTGCTTGTTAGTTAGGAAAAAAGCACATTTTGATATGGTTGTTTGGGCCGTTGTTTTATCAATCGGCTTTTACGGTTGTGTTGAAGGGTTAAAGTTTATTTTGTCTTTTGGTGGACATAAAATAGCAGGCCCTAATAGTCATTTACTCAGTGATAATAATCACTTAGCTGTTGCTTTGTGTATGACCATCCCCTTGGCGCTTTATTTGTTCTCTCAAGAGGAAAGTAAAATAATAAAGTACATACTTTGTGGGATAACTGCATTCTGTGTTATTTCAGTATTGGGTACACATTCAAGAGGGGGGTTATTAGGCCTTATCATTATAGGTGGTTATTTTTGGATGCGAAGTAGTAGCAAGATGGTATCGCTTATAGTGATGTGCTTGGTGCTATCGGTTGCCTTATTCTATCTCCCTGATAGCTGGTTTGATCGAATGAATACCATCGAGCAAGCTGATCAAGATGGTTCGTTTATGCATCGGGTAACGTCGTGGAAGATCCATACCCTGATGGCGATGGATAATCCTATCTTTGGCGGTGGTTTTAAAGCTGCGCAGTATGCACACCTGTGGCAACTGACGGCACTTAATATTGATGCTTTGAGCTTTATTCCTTCACCTGAACCCGGTGAAAAAGGCCTCGCAGCACATAGTATTTACTTTCAAGTGATTGGTGATCAGGGATTTGTTGGTTTTATTCTTTTTGCTTTTATTCTATCGCTGACCTATTTCCAGTTAACTGCGGTAGAGAAGTATTTTGTAAATGATAAAAGCGAAAAAAATGCTTGGGAGTATGAGCTTGCCAAAATGCTTAAGGTTTCTTTTCTTGCATTTTGTGCAGCAGGTGCAGCGCTCTCCCTCGCGTACCTTGAGTTATTTTGGGCTTTAGTCGCGGTGAGTAATTGCCTTTATGTTCATTCCTATTTTTGCAAGCAGCATCGTAGTCAGGATATGACTGCAGTTAAAGTTTAATTTGATAATTTATGCTTCGCAATTATATCAAAAATAAGGTTGGAACTTTTCCAGCGAATTGCTGGTAATAGTTCTTTAGAAATAGTTGATGCATCTTCAGGCATAGCTGACAAACCATGTACTTTAAGGTTAGGTACAATAGAGGATTGTTGCATATAACGGGTTGAATACCGTACACGGCGTCTTAAATAAAGTTTGATGTCTTTAATAGAGAAAATAGCTAAGGGTTCATAGGTAAAAATAGCACTTTGGCAAACGCCAATCCGTTGTTTGGGGTGATCACTGTTTTGTTCTAAGTTCGTCGCTGATAAATAGCCTAGCATACTATCATCGCCAATCAGGCCAACAGGCAGTTTAACGTCTTGGCTTATTATTTTTGATATAAACGGTTGAGATAGTAAGTATAGGTTGCCGGTAAACTGATGTTTTTCTAGTAACTCTTTTCTCCAAGCGATAGAACTTCTTCCATGTTCAAACGGAAAGCTTGAAATACTATTGTAGGCTGGGTGACTGAGGTGAAAATCAATGATGTTTTTGATGGCATCGTTTTCCAATTCTAAATCTCCATCGACAAAGATAGGGATTGAAGAATGATCATAATAATCGTAAGTGAATATATTCCAGGCATTAGATTTGTCGCCAATTGACAACTCTACGACATGCACTTTTTTGTTTTTCTTTGCGATCTTGTAAGCGACTTCTGCTGTTTTGTCTTTGCATCCATTGGCCATGATGTAGATGTCAGCACTATAATTTCCTTGGTTTTTTATAATACTGTTAACTGACTTCTCTATATGATGCTCTAGGTTGTAAGCAAACACACAGATTTGTATTTTAGACATTATTTAACCTCTACAGGTGGGGATGGTAAAGATGTCGATAATCATTGAATGTTGATCAAATCAACGATTTTGTTGGCATTTTTTTGCCATTCTAATTCTTTTATTTCTATGGTTTTTACTGCTTCTTTCTGCAGTTGTTCCCGTAAAGTTGCATCATTGATGAGTTGTTCAATTTTAGCGAGTAAGTGCTGCATATTATTGGATTCAAAAAGAAGGCCGTTTACTTCGTCCGTGATAAGTTCTCGAATATTAGCTGTGTTAGGTGCCACAACCGCTTTACCTGTCGCTAAGTATTCAATCAGCTTTAGAGGAGAGCACCAAGGTGTGACTGCAGGTTGAATCGCGATATCGATTTGTTCTAGCCAGTAGGGCATGTCTTCCCTGCTAACTAACCCTGTAATGTGAATGCGATCAATCATTCTCATGGCTTTAGCTTGGTCTTTTAGCGCTTCTAAAACAGGTCCGTCACCAACAATCAAAAACATGACATTATCTGCCTGATGGCGCGCTAACATCGTGAGTACCTGATCTAGTTGGTGCCATTCGCGACAGAAACCGACAAAACCAACGACAAGTTTATTTTTGAAGCGATCATGGCGTTCATTTTTGCGTATAGACGAAAAAACGCGCTTATCGATTCCATTGTGAATGACAGTGATTTTGTCGTTAGTGACACCCGCTGTTCGAATATAGCCTGCAAGTACCTCAGTGACAGGAAGCAGGTGATCGGCATTGCGCCAGGCATAATATTCAGACCATTTTGCAAGCATACCAAAGGCAACGCCACCGTAGTTCATTCGCTCTTGATAAAGTGGAGAGTTAACCTCAAGAATCAGTGGTAGGTTAAATAGCTGCTTCGCCCAAATACCTGAGGGTAAGTAGAGGTTATAGCGCTCATAAATTGCATCGGGTTGGTGTTTTTTGATTGCTTGGCAGAGTTTAATAAAATCATAGAAACAATAGCCAAACTCCAGTAACTCACTGATGACCTTTGGTAACTTTTGACGCAGACGAGAAACCCAGCCACCATCACTACCAAAACTTGCTTTTTCTGCTACGTTCGGTGCCACCATGATGACGGTATGGCCTTGATCACGCAGGGCAGATACGATGGCATCAATATGAACATATTGGCCATCTTTGGAAGCGATGCGGTGGTGGTAGAGTATCTTCATCCGTGATAAACCTTTTTTCTAATTCACTAATTCACTAATTCACTAATTCACTAAATAGTGCATATTGCTTGTCAGATGTACTCTGCCAGTCAAATTGTTCTGCGTACTTGCGGGTATCTAATCGTGTGAAGGTTTTATGGCTAAGCTGGTTGATTGCTTTGGCAATTTGCTGTGGCTCTCTGTCGACTAATACCCCAGCATGGGGATGTTGTACAACTTCGGGTGAACCCCAAATTTTGGTGGCAACCACAGGGGTGCCACAGGCCATCGCTTCTAATAATACGTTAGCCCAACCTTCTCGGCTGGAAGCTAAAACTAATGTATCGGCAGCACCATAGTATTTACACAGCATAGGCTGCGGTTGTTGTCCCAAAAAGTGAACACGCCCCTCTAGCCCTAGTGATGTAACCAGTTGCTTGAGCTTTTTATCTTCAGGGCCGTTGCCTGCAATCAATAAAATCGCGTTTGGTACATCATTGATAGCACGGATCACATGATGATGCCCTTTACGTTCAATCAGCCAGCCAACTGAAATCACGATCGTTTTATCAGCTGGTAGTTCTAATTCTTCACGAAGTTGCTGTTGTTTATCTTCATTGCTGAATTGAAACAGATCCAAATCGACTCCGTTACGGAGTGTGCTTACTTTTTGTGGCTCAGCACCAAGTGAGAGCATTTCTTGGCGCAGTGCTTCACACACTGCCATGTTGTGATTACTGTCTTGAAGCACTTGTTGGATTTGCCGTTTAGGCTTACTAAATTGTGGAATAAGGTTAATGTCAGTCCCGCGAGCCGTTACTGTATAAGGGATGTTAAAACGTTTGGCGACTTGGTTGATAGCAACGCCATCGGGATAGAAATAGTGGCCATCGATAGCATCAAACGTCAGCCCTTGATCAAGAAGGGCCTGAATTTGCTTTTCTATACTATGAGCAAGGGTGACAGGTGTTAATGTCATGCCTATTTTGGGTATGACAAGATAGCGAGGGTGATACACCTCAAACCCATTGCGCTGTTCATGCTGTGGTGTGTTGGCATATAGGCTGTACTGGCCAAAGTAAGCGGACTTGAATGGGAACCATGGGACAGGGGCGATAACCGTAATGTTCACGTCGGGATAATGTTTTTTTAAATGCTTTAGCCTTGTCTCAATAAATACGCCATGTTTAGGATCCATGCTATTTGGGAACAGTGTCGAAATCGTTAATATATTCATACTGAGACTGTTTCCTATTGCTTCATCATGAATTGAGAGAACATCAGTAAACACCACAATGACGCACCATGATCGCGATAACCTTCGCTGTGTTCTTGTAGCATTTTTTTAAGGTGGTCGACATTGAAGTAACCACTGTCCAGCATATTGGTGGACAAAACAGAATCGTGTAGCGTTTGCTTAAGGGATGTCCTAAACCATTGGCTAATCGGCATGGAGAATCCCATTTTAGGTCGATACAAAATGTCTTGGTTAATATAGGGTTCTAAGGCTTTTTTGAACGCGTACTTTCCTTGTACCCCTTTACCTTGCACGCTCTGAATATTGTCTTGGCTACGAACGCTAAAAGCCCACTCGATAAACTCATGGTCCAATAAAGGTGCACGGACTTCTAGCGAGTTAGCCATACTGGCGCGGTCAACTTTAGTCAGAATATCGCCGACTAACCACGTTTTTATATCTAAGTATTGAATGAGCTTGAGGGGATCATCGGTTGGGGCATTATTGGCATGTTGTGTTAATTGATCGATACCGTTATAGCCATTCAACTGCTGGTGATATTGGGTACTAAATAATTGTTCGCGTTCATCCACACGCAGCTTAGATATAGAGCTGGCATACGCTTCTACTTGGTTTAATGCCAGCGATTGAAACGTTGTTTTGGCGCGTAATGGGCGTGGTGCCCAATCAGCCTTGGGATAAAGCCTGCCGAGTGAGCCAAATATGGTTTTACGGAAACGGGAAGGGATTGCTTGGCGGACTCTTTGCTCTGCTAAATGCATGCGATGGCGGCGATATCCACCGAATATCTCATCACCACCGTCACCTGATAGTGCAACTTTAACCGACTTTCTGGCGAGCTGACATACTCTGTATGTAGGCAATGCAGAACTGTCGGCAAACGGTTCATCGTAAATATCATTGAGTTGCTTAATTAAGCTGACATCATCAGCATCCACAATGTGAGCGATATGATTGGTACTGTATTGGTTCGCGATTTGAAGGGCATATTCACTTTCATCAAATTCAGCTTCATTGAAGCCAATAGCACAGGTGTTTACAGGGTTATTTTGTAAGCGAGCCATCATAGAGACAATGGCGCTAGAGTCGACACCACCAGAAAGAAATGCCCCTAATGGTACATCTGCCATTAAACGTATTTTTACTGCGTCTTCTAACTGTTCAATCAATGCCCCTTGGGTTTGCTCCCAACTTAAATAATTTTCAGGCGCTGAAAGATCCCAATAAGGGGATGTTCTTAATTGCTCTCCGGGTGTTAGCAGCATGGTATGGCCAGCTTCAAGTTTATAGATATGCTGGTAAGCCGTGTAGGGATCTGGGATATAACCATACATGAAGAAATCTTCTGCCATTTCAGGTCGTAACGCATGGCTCACTTCTGGGTGTTCAAGCAGTACTTTTAATTCAGATGCAAAAACAAGTTGCCCTTGGGCTGTTTGGCTGTAAAAAAGAGGCTTCTTGCCCAAACGATCACGAGCAATAAATAATTGACGACGGTTAGTATCCCAAATGGCAAAGGTAAACATACCGCGAAAACGCGTTACCGCTTTTTCTCCCCATTCTTCCCATGCGTGCACAATGACCTCGGTGTCACTGTATGTACTAAAGACATGACCCGCTTGTGTTAGCTCAGCAACTAAGGATTGAAAGTTATAAATCTCACCATTGAAAACGACTGCGATACTACCATCTTCATTGAATAGCGGCTGATGACCGCCTGATAAATCGATGATAGACAAACGACGGTGCGCCAAGCCAATGTAACTGTCAAAATAGTAACCTTCATCATCTGGACCGCGATGGCTTTGCCGACGATTAATGGTTTTAAGTAGCTCTGGCTGTAATGGGGCGGTTCGATAAAGATTGAAAATCCCCGCAATTCCACACATAGATAATCCTTTTATGGTGAGCGTCCGTCATCATGGCTACTGCCATTGTTTTGCTAGTTCTCGTATTGTGCTCTCGCTAAGAGTTGTACTGGCAACCGCGAGTACTTCTGCCGTTGCATTTTGTCCTGTAATTAAGCGGGTCGCTTGTGCCCACTTAATATCAATGGGCTTACTTGAGCAAAAGTCATCGACACAGTACCAGTAGATGATTTTCATCTGTGTGCCAGTATCATTTAAAACAAGGACTTCGGTGGCATCGAGATCTGGAGTTAACTGAATAACCTGTGAAGCCACTTCCCTCCAGTGTTTCTTATTAAATAATTGATTGTTTTGATTGATAATTTCGCCTTCATCTTGACGAAGACTGAATATTGCATTGAAGTACTCAACACTGCCATCTTGACTCTGACCTAAGACGTGTTGTTGAGCGTGTTGAAACTGAATTCCCCATTTTGATTGACTGATAGGCGTGACATTGTTTGGCATCAGCTTTGCGTTTTTCGCGACGATATCGTTAGTTTTAAAGGATTGTTCCCATAACCCTAAGCTTAGTAAAACCATGGTTAAACAACCGATAACTTTCAGACTTTTATCTGCTTTCTCGGTAGAGACATTATGAAAGGCAAAGTCAGTGCTTTTCGCAGGAGGATCGGCAAAGATATTGGCAGTGAAAAAGATAACCAAAATAACAATACTGAAAAATACCCAACCATATACGAGGTGATCAGCACCTGTTGCGTGCTCCATATCGCTGAGGTAACCAATAGTGATAATGCCAAAAGCCCTGAGTCCATTGGCAACAATAGGGAAGATAAAAGAAAAGCCAGTGAAAAGGATTCGTTTCCACCAATGGTTGAATTGCAAGTAGGCAAAAAGCGTTCCCAAGGCAATGCTCGAAATAAGAAAGCGTATACCAGAACATGCTTCAGCAACGTGAAATTGGCCATTAGGAATCGTGAGGTAAAGGCCTTCACGGTATACCGGAATATTAACAATATTTAAGAAGAAAACGGAAAGATCAGCTGTGATAATCTGAAGTGCCGGTACCAGCTCTTCGCCAAAGGGCGCCGCAAAAATCAAAAAGAGGATAGGGAACCAAAGTAGCTTTGCCATTGGGGTGCCAATGACTGCCCATATGATGAGTTGCAAACTGACTACACTGGCCACGTGCTGAAATAAAGATATATCGGCTGCGCGCCCAAGAAGCCATAACATCGCAGGAAAAATGAGTAAGAAAAGAGGGATCCAACTAGAGGTGTAAGGTACTTTCCGAATATCTTGTCGCTTTTGCCATACTAGCCATAATGAAATAGGAACAATCAAAAAGCAGTGTTCATAGGTTTTTGATTGCATCCATACACTGACCATTGTTTGTAAAGAGCCTGAAAAAACCAGCCCCCACGCGGCCAAAGGAAGCATTAAGCGTAATATGATAGAGTTATTCATGGCTCTCTCCTAAATAGCTTAATAGGGGGGTGAGTTTGGCCTCCCAGCTAAAATTGGCTTCAAGCCATTGACGGGACTCCGTTGCGGTAAGTACTGGATTCTCTAATTTTTCAATAATCCAAGCTGTGATTTCTTCAGGGGAATCCTCGACAGAAAGGTATTGCGTCGGGTAGTTTTCAAGCCCCTCCATGCCGATGGTGGATGAGAGAACAGGCTTCGCCATCGCCATTGCTTCTAATATTTTATTTTGAATCCCACGAGCCATCCGCATTGGTGCGATGGCGCCTTTCGCATGTTGCATATATGGGCGAATATCTTCAACTCTGCCCGTTACCACAACCCCTTTTTCTTGCGCTAAATTGAGTACAGATTTAGGCGGGGCTGAACCGACGATATAAAAATAACTCTCTGGTTGCGCGGCAAGCACACTTGGCCATACATTTTCGACAAACCACAAAACAGCATCAATATTGGGGCGGTAGTCCATAGCGCCAGTGAAAACGATGTAGTTTTGTGAATCTAATGCGTAGGGCTCTGATAGCACAGAGGGTTGCTCGGGCGAAAAGTAAGCGCAATCGAGACCATTTTCAAGAATTTGAATTTTTGGTTTGGTCTGTTTATCGACCATGGTTTTAAATTGGTCAGCTTCAGTTTCTGAAATAAAACAGCTGATATCAAAGTTATCAGCAACGTTTATCTCAAAATGCTCTAGCGTCGTATGTTCTCGTTGATAAACATAGCGCATGATGCCCGTTGCTTGATGTGCATACTGGCGCCATTTATCGGAATCAATATCAGCAAAATGAATCACTTTATGAATCGAAGTGGGCGGATTAAGTAGGTACTGCGCCATACAGCCTGAATAGACGAAGGCCTTTTCGATACCATGGGTGGTTATAACCTGATTAACCCAGTTTTGCATTTTTTTGTGCGAGTAGTAAGGCACTGTGATTGGATCACCCGTTAAAAAAGCGCGTAAGCCTTTAACCTTTGCTATAGAAGGATTCAGTGGAATAAAGAGGGTCTCTTTACACAGTTTTTTTACGTCATCGACATAGCGCTGATCAAACTGATCATCGATAAAACAACCAAGATAAACATCGAAATGGCGACTTAAAAATTTAAGTACGTTGCACGTTGTTATCTTATCGCCTTTATTGGGCGGGAAAGGAATGCGGTGGCATAGGTATAACAATGGCTCTTTCATAGTGTTCACCCTAAATACTTCGATAACATTGGCCCTAATTGGCGACTAATGCCGAGTGGCAGTTTTTGCCATGCTTGGATGAAAAAACGATACTTTGGATTGTTTGGCGATAAGTTAGGGAGAGATTTTGCGTTAACAAGGGCAATGCGATAGTGCAGTGGTTTTTCGTCCATTCCCCAGTGACGTTTATATTGATAAGCGCCCGAGTCAATTTTGCTACGGCCAAAATCAAAAGCGTCAGCCCCTTTTTTCTGGGCTTCACACATGAGCTGGTAGTACATAAAGTCATTACTTTTTAGCTGTCTGGCTTGCGTTGTACCGCCGCCATAATAGGGAAGGACTTGTTTTTTGTAGTAAAAACTTAAAACGCTTGAAACAGGGACATTGTTACTGTCCCTAATAACGAGCGTTTCACAACGTTCGCCAAAAGTTTGTTTTAACTCACTAAAAAGCGCTTTGTTAAAAACAGGTGTACCCAAATTTCGGACTGATTCAGCATATACTTGATAACAAAGTGCAGGGTTATTTGTTAGATCTGCGTGTAAGCTGTTTTTATTGGATTGGCGAATAACAGCGCGTTGTTTACGTTTAACCGTCGAGAGGATGGCATCAGGGTTAGCTTCGAGCGCACATGAGAACGTTGCGTGATGACAATGTGGCTGCCAAGGTGCTTCACTTTCTTTATTCTCTTTGTCCCTTAGTTCAATGTAATCAACATTGAGTGAACATCCTAGTTCATAAGCTGCTTTTTCTAATGCTTTTCTAACATCATCATCATCGGCAATAACACCGCCGTAAACGCAAAAAGGGGTCGAGACTAGCGCATGACCAAACAATCGACTTTTTTGCTCAAAAAGCGGCAATATGCCGACAAGCTGATCATCATTTTCCGCTAATAAATAGTGATGACGATGACCAAAAACTTTACTGATAACATGTTGCCACCCCGTTAGATGAAAAAAGCTACCGTCGTCATGGTTATCAACGTAATTGTCCCAAGCTGGAAAGTCGTTGTCTGCTATCTTCCTGATTGCTAGATTTTTCATCGCTTACTAATCCATGTAATTGATAGGTGTTGTACATTGTGTCCCACTGGAAATCGCTGAGGAGCCGATGAATGCGGGCTTCCATACGATTCAAGTTCAGGTAGTGCCGTACACGAGATTTTATTGAAATACCGTGCATTTGTGGTTGCATAGGGTCAATTTCCCACGGATGGAAATAAAAACTGAAAGGCTGTTGAGTTTGTTGCCTGAAACGCTCTATGAAATAGCGACTTAAAGCATATGGGTACAATCGAAAATATCCCCCACCACCAATAGGTACATTTCGATTTAGTACATTGAGTGTTGGAATTGGAATTTCGATAATCCCTTCTTGGCGTAGATGCTTAAATCGAGGCCACTCTGGTGTGCCGTAAATATCGTGTTTAACAGGATAAGTGCTGCTAGTGTAGCTAAAGCCCGCTTGTTGTAATTCTTCAAAAGCCCAAGTGTTACCTAGCCCAATTGAAAAGCTGGGTGCACGGTAGCCATGCACGCGCATACCAGATTGATCTTCGAGTAGCTGCTTACTGCGACATATATCTTGCCTAAAGGTTTCTCGTGTTTGTTTGTTCGCATGCTGGTGGGCAAAACCATGGCTCGCCAACTCATGCCCACCTGCAACAATTGCTCGTGCTAAATTGGGGCAGGCTTCTGCGACCCAACCTAAGATAAAAAACGTAGCTTTTACATCATGCTGATCAAGGATGTTAAGAATGCGATGAGTATTCTTTTCAACACGTAACGGGTATTTATTGCCCCAATCCTCCCGTTTTACAACAGATGAAAATGCTTCAACATGAAAGTAATCTTCTACATCAATGGTTAAAGCATTGGTTGTTGGGAGAATGTTATTTGTGAATCCATTCATGGCAAGCCCTCTAGAATAAGTGATGGAATATCAAGAACTAACGTCCTTTACCAAACAGCACTATTTCAGAAGTGCGCACGAGTATCAGTAAATCAAGGATAAAGCTACGATGTTTTATGTAATAAAGGTCAAACTTTAGTTTTTCAATGGCATCTTCCTTGCCACAACCATAGGGATACTTTAGTTGAGCCCAGCCTGTTAAGCCGGGCTTAACATTATGGCGATGGTTGTAATATGGAATAGACTCTTCGAATTGTTCTGAAAAATGAGGGCGTTCAGGGCGAGGGCCAACAAAACACATATCACCTCGAAAAACATTAAAAAGTTGGGGTAGCTCGTCTATGCGATATTTACGAAGGTAGTGGCCAACTCTGGTTATGCGAGGGTCTGCTTTTTCTGCCCATTTTATGCCATCTTTTTCCGCGTCTAAGGACATGCTTCTAAATTTATAGATTTTGAATGGTTTCCCTTTCAAACCAATACGTTGCTGGGAATATAAAATGGGCGATGAAATACCGTCTTCTAACTTTATAAATAAAATAGCGAATAAAATAAGCGGCCAACAAAAGAGTAAAATTAAAACAGCGACTGAACTATTA
>NZ_NOIF01000018.1 GCF_002265265.1 Photobacterium sanguinicancri | reverse complement strand
TTACATTGTAAATCAATTGTGAAACTCATTTTTTGAAGTAAGCAAGAATATTATATAACAGGCCATTAGTGTTGTTGAATTTGATCTCTTTCGTATTGAGCATTCAGATGTTTATTGTTTGAATTTAACAGCTTTTCCTGTATGGCTATGTATCTTCTTTATTTCCCGAACTTCTTCCACCACGCCCCCTAGGCAAATAGCGCCACACTGGCGCTATGAAAACATCAAAACGCACTCATATCGCTCAGGCAGTTTTATCTGCCAACCTTACTGGTAATCTTGCTGTACTAGTTGCTGACTTAAACCAGTCAGAAGACGGCTGGCATCAGCTGCTACCTGCGGGTAAATTCAAGGCCCGCGACGGTCGCCCCCACGATACCGCCGATGGCTATTGGCACCTTAATGCCGATATTGCCGCGCAGATGATAGCGGCCACCAAAGCCACAGCCCCCAAAGTCCTGATTGATTACGAACATCAAACCCTCAATACCGCAGAAAATGGTCAAAAGGCCATTGCATCAGGCTGGCTAAACAGTGACGTCGATATCGAGTGGCGTGAAGGGCAGGGTTTATATATTCGCCCCGACTGGACCAATACCGCTAAAGGCCATATTGACGCCAAAGAGTACGCCTTTCTTTCTGCTGTTTTCCCCTACAACAAACACGGTCACCCGTTACTGCTGCGCATGGCGGCTATTACCAATGATCCCGGTGTCGTCGGCATGGAATCACTGGCAGCCCTGTACGCAGAAAAGACAGCTGACTTCAATCTCAGATTGAATGCCCACACCGCCGATATCGGCACCGAAATTAACCTATACGGTCAAACGGAGGATCGTAATGTGAATGAACTACTGAAAAAACTGCTCGGTAAGTTAGGTATCACCCCAACAGAAGACACCTTAACCGAAGAGCAAGGGCAGGCCGCATTAACAGCCCTCGATGCCCTGCAAACCAAGGCGACCGAAAGCAAGAATCTGAAAACTCAGGTGGCAGCATTAACCGCAGATAAGGGCAAAGCTGTCGATCTAACTCAGTTCGTCACTATCGATGCCTATAACGGCGTGGTCGGTGAACTGGCTGTTTTAAAAGCGGGTACAGATTCAACAGGTATTGATTCCGTGATTAAAGCCGCGAAAGACAAAGGCCAGATTGTTGAAGCAGAAACCGACTACTTAAAACAGTTTGGTGAACAACAAGGCGTTGTTGCGTTGTCGGCAATGCTTGAAAAGCGCCCAGCCATTGCAGCCCTCACTTCGCAACAAACGGCAACCCAGCAAACACACATCTCTAAACAGACCAAGAACGATGACGATCTAACAGCAGAAGAGCTGGCAGTGCTCAAGGCATGTGATCTTGATAAAACCGCGTTCTTGGCAGCGAAAAAGGAAAACAGCTAATGGGAACAGCAAAACGAACGGGCACCCGTCGTGATTATCCGATCAAAGGCGGCCAGTACATTGGCGGTAATGCAGTGGTGATGTTGGCAGCAGGGCTAGCCATCGGTTTTGCCAGTGCCGCGCCTGCCAACATCTGTGCTGGTGTGTCGAACCTCGGTGTAGACAACACCACAGGTTTTGATGGTGAAACCCGTATTGGTGTCGAGGTTGGTGAGCATAAGTTTCTTAACAGCGGTGATATTGATAATGCCGATGTGGGTTCAGATGCCTTCTTTGTTGATGAAGGCAGCTTGTCCATCAGCAGTGATACTAATGCGCGCCCTAAAGCTGGGGTGATCACCCAAGTAGAAAGTGACGGTGTGTGGGTGTGGTTGGGAATCAAATAGCTGGGCGTGAAATAGCACAGACATAAATAGTGTTGGAGTGAACAAAGTGGATATTAATCAAAATAATTTAAGCGCCCTTTATACAGCGGTTAAAACTGCGTTTAACACCGGTAGCGGCAGCTATAAACCGTTGTGGCCGCAGTTCGCCACCATGGTGCCGTCATCGACCTCGGCGGAAGCCTATACCTGGCTAGGTCAGTTTCCCCGATTGCGTGAATGGGTAGGTGACCGTCAGGTCAAAAAACTAGCCAGTCATGATTACACGCTCAAGAACAAAAAGTATGAATCAACCGTGGGTATTCCTGCTGAAGCCATTGATGACGATGCCTACGGTGTGTTTATGCCGCTGTATCAAGAAATGGGTTACGCCAGTGCATCACATCCTGACGAAATGCTGTTTGCCCTAATGGCAGCAGGCTTTACCACCAAATGTTATGACGGTCAGTACTTCTTCGATGCCGACCATCCAGTAGTGAACTCAGCAACGGGTAAAGAAGAATCTGTGTCGAACATGCAGGCAGGTTCGGGAGCCCCGTGGTTCCTGCTTGATACCCGCCGACCTTTAAAACCGTTCATTTACCAGAAACGAAAAGACTATCGCCTTAATGCAAAAACAGATGCAGGTCAGTCAGATCATGTGTTCATGGCGGATGAATATCTTTATGGCGTCGATGGACGTGGTAACTGGGGGCTCGCGTTCTGGCAGCAAGCCTTTGCATCTAAAGCGGCATTAACCGACGCCAATTTCGACAGTGGAATCGAAACCATGATGGCCTTCAAATCAGATGAAGGTCGACCGTTGGGAATTATGGCTAACGTGTTGGTGTGCGGACCAAGCAATCGCAGTGCCGCGAAGAAGGTGCTGGAAGCAGAAAACAAAGCGCAGGGCGAATCGAACACCAACTACAAAGCCGTTGAGCTGGTCGTGGTGCCTTGGTTGGCGTAACTCGTCGCACCTGAAGGTGGGTTTAGGCCCACTTTCATCCTTCTTGATTTGAATATGGAGATCACAATGTCATGGCGCAGCAAACTGTTATCGCTAAAAAGCTGGTTGTTCAAAGTCTTGCACATGGCGGCTATCGCCGCGCAGGCATGGCGTTCAACACAGGTGAAAACGTACTGGAGCCGAACACCATCACATGCTCCCAGTTGGCCATGCTCGAAGCTGACCCGCGACTTGCTGTGTCGTGTGCCGAAGCAAGTTCGCCAGACGGTGCGTCAGGGAACCTGGTTCAAGGAAGTGTATCTGGCGGTGTAACTGACCAGCAGACCAAAGTTCAAATTAACGAGCAAATCACGCTGATTTCAGCGATTAGCCAGCTTGACCCTGAAAACCCTGACCACTTCACCACAGGTAATAAGCCGCAGGTCGATGCGCTATCAAAGCTGGTAGGTCATTCGGTTACCGCCAGCCAGCGCGATGATGCCTGGGTGGATTATCAGAAGCTGGCTGCTGAGCAGGCTGATAACGCGGAGTAATGGCGATGTATTGCACCCGAGATGACATGATTACCCGCTTTGGTGAAGAGGAACTGACCGAGCTGACCGACCGTGATGGCAGTGCTGGTGGCATTGTTGACACCGTGCTGAACCAAGCGGTGGATGATGCCAGCGCCACCATCGATGGCTATCTGGGTGGCAGATATAGTCTGCCACTCCATATTGTCCCTCGGGTGTTAACAAGAACGGCCTGTGATTTGGCTCGTTACTACCTTAATGATGACGTGCTGGGTGATGAACACCAAGTAGCCAAGCGCTATAAAGATGGCATCAGTTATCTGGAAAAGGTGGGACGCGGCATATTGCAGTTGGGTTTAGACAGTAACAATGCCAGAGCCGAGAGCAACAACACCGCCACCATTACCAGTGCAGGCAGTGTGTTTAGTCGCGGTCATGCGAAAGGGTTTATCTGATGGCCGATCTTATCAAATTAACAGTAGAGAGATTGAAATCAACGGTTGAAGGCAAGCCGCCCTGGATTGACGTATATGAACTTGATTCGTTGACGCAGCTGGACTTGAAGCGCAGCAAAACAGTAAGAACCCCATCGCTGTATGTGTTTCAAGTGGGTGATTCTCCGCAGCCTGATGTGCGTGGCTGCGGTGCTTACCTGCAAACCGTCACGGTAACCGTGGGTGTGGTGATTGTTGATGCCAGCAGTAACAGTAAGCCACTCAACTGGAAGCCGCTGCGCGATGAACTGAAAAAACGGCTGTTTGGCTGGTCAGGGGATGACGAGTTTGAGCCGTACTGGCTGGGTAGTGGTCGGCTACTGGCTGTAGAGAGCGGGCGGGCGACATGGCTCGATCAATTTGTAACGGAATATACCGAGGACCAAAACAGTTATGGCTCGTAAAGAACGAAAAAAAATCATCGGCTTTGTGCCCGAAACAACCTATGGCGTCGATGGGCTGTCGGCTGAAAACATTGCCAATGGTGCGGTAATGAAGCATGTACTGGGGCGTGAGTTTTCTATTACACCGCTCGCGGGTGAATCTCAGGCTCTGGAATATGACGATGGCACTTTGGGTCAGTCAGCTGAAATCATGACCGAGGTGTATGTCTCGGTTGAATTTACGGTAGATTTGGCTGCATCGGCACATCCGGCCAAGGCCGCACCGTGGGGCGATCTGATGGCAGCCTGTTTGCGTCGGGTCACCGAAAATGCTGAAAATAGCCAGACCGTTTACAGCATCGATGACGATGCAACAGGTAGCCTAACACTCTATTACTACCAGTCGGGCACCTTACATAAAGTCGTTGGCACAAGGGGCAGTCTGGCGTTTAATGCGGCGGCAAAAGCCTTCGGTGGGATCAAGTTTGCCTTTACTGGTCTGCATGTACCGGCAGAGGCGCAGGCACATCCCGCACCCGATTTTTCGACCTGGCTTACACCGCTAAAAATTGGGGTACAGCACTCCAGTTTCACCATCGATGGCACTGCCGCTAAGCTCATTTCTCTTGAATATGATCAGGCCAACCAAGTGCCGTATCAGGAATATGTCGGTCATGAAGAAGTGATGATCACCGACTACCAGCCGACCGCCACCATGGTGATTGAAGCACCGAAGCTGATAGAGCTGGATGTGTTTGCATTGGCGCAAGCTGGTGAAGAGCACGAATTGGTGTTCACTAATGGCTCAATCGGTAATCAGGTGGTTTGGCAAAGCCCACGAGTGCAACTTGGTCGCCCAAGCTATGGCGAGCAAGACGGCACCCAAACCTACAGTATACCGCTGCGCATTATCTCTAATGCCGACCAATTTATTACCCGATAGACAGAAGCTAGGAACTAGCTTCTAGTCTCTCGTTACTCGACCCTAAGGAAAATCCTCATGTTCAAACTTGTAGCAGAAAGAAAAGTAAAAGCATGGCCTGTCAGTATTAATGTGCCAGTAGATGGTGGCAAGGTGGAAGCCTTCGACATGACGCTCGATTTTAAAATAGTAGACAGCAAAACCTTTACCGAACTGAGCCGTAAAGGGGATGTGGAACTGTTTACCGAGGTGATCACTGGCTGGTCGGGCATTGCTGACGAAAGCGGTGAATCATTGGTATTTACCCCAGAAAACCTCAAAGCGGCTTGTTTAAATCAGCATTTCACAGCCGGAGCCTTATCCGCATACATGAAAGCCATGAGCGGGCAGGCCAGCAAAAAAAACTCCTAGACGCAGTACGGGAAGCGATTAAGCGCCAGCCCGTCACTGCGAAAGATGAACAAGATTGGCAACAAGAGCTGACTTGTTGGGGGGTAAGTCAACCCCCTGAACCTACAACGAATGATGACACCAGTGAAACGATCGAAGTGTGGCAAGAGCATGCCGACGTGCTCGAATGGTGGCTCACTATTCCCGCGTTTCTGCGCTGGAATGGGGTGTGTTGCTTAGGCATGGATGTCTGTCAGGTCAAAGCCGACGCTGAATTGTCTGGCCGTGGTATCAATCCCGATGATTATCAAAAACTCAAATCAATCGCCAGCGTCATGGCCGAGGAACTGAACCAGCGTGAGTAAAGATCTGAAATTTACCCTGCGCTTTGACGCAGAAAACAAGCAGTTCGTCGGTCAGGTTCGCGGCGCAGACAATGCGGTAGCGGCATTAGGTAACCAATCTGCCACCACTGGCCGTCAAATGCGCACTATGAATCATCAGTCGGATGCGCTTGAAGGGCAGATGTTGTCACTGCGTAATCAACTGTTTGGTGCGGCTGCGGGGTTCTCTGCCATTGCGGCTGCCCAGAAGGCAACCGACCGACTGGGTGCCTATCAGGATATCCGTACCCGTATAACTGCGTTAGTCGGCAGCCAACAAGCGTGGATTGATACTGAACAGTATCTGATTGAGGTCAGTAAAGATCACAATAAAGCCATGCTTGAAATGGCGGGCAATTACGCACGTGTCGCTTCGGTAGAAGATGCGGGCATGATCACCAAACAGCAGACTATCGCTATTTTCGAAGGCATGAGCAATGCCGCTAGTACTTATGGTGCGACGAATGAACAGCTCAATCAGAGTATGTTCGGTCTACAGCAAGCGATGGCGAGCCAGACTGTTCGTGCCGAAGAGCTGAACCAAACCACCGAGCCATTACCAGGGCTGCTAACCAAAATGGATAAAGCTGCTGGGCTGGCATCGGGTGGGTTTCGCAAACTGGTCAATGATGGAAAAGTCACCTCTGATTTCTTTGCTGAAACCTTGGTTAAAGCGTTAGAAAGCTATGATGGCGCAGCAGCTAATACAGCAGGCAACATCAATGCGCTATACGGTGATTTAGCGACGGCCTATACCCAAGCCGTTACCGCCTATGAACAACCGATTTCCGATTCTTTCACTCCCGTTATATTAGGGCTGACCAGCAGCCTTGACGTTTTTGCCGACAATGCCGATCTGGTCTCAACGGCTGTCGGTGTAACAATGGCGCTTGCGATGGGCAGGGGAGCGGCAGCAGTCATGAATATGACAACGGCGCAAATGTCGAAAATTGTGGCCTCTCGTGCCCATACGGCAGCGCTTATTCAAGATGCTCAAATGACGGTTCGCCACACTCAAACCACGATTTTGGCAACTCACGCTGAAATCCGTCATCTTGAAATTCAACGTAAAGTAGCCGTGGGTGCTGTAATGGCCACAAAAGCGGAAGAACGATTAGCCGCAGCCCGAGGGCGTTTAGCTATCGCTACGGTAACACTCAAAAATGCACAGCAAGCCGCTGCTGTTTCGGGCCGAGCATTGGGCATTGCGCTCTCATTACTAGGTGGGCCAGCCGGTATCGCGATGATGGCAGTTGCCGCTCTTGGGTATTTTGCGTTATCAAATCAAACAGCGGCAGCCGAAACCGATCATCTATCCGACCGTATCGATCACCTGTTGGGTCGTATGAATGCGTTACAGGTAAAGCAAGTTGAAAGCGTATTAGCAGAAGCACAAGCCAAACAAGCCTTGGTGAGCGCAGAGCTTGAAACATTACATGCGCGCAAAGGCACGAATGATCTTGATGAGCGGTTGAACAAGATAGAGGCTCTTCGCAAGCAAGAAGTGTCTTGGCGAGAAGATGTGCTTGCGCTTGAAGACAAACTGTATGAGTTGCGGAATAAGCCTGAAGATAAACCTAAACCTGAAAAAAAACGGGATGACAAAACTGATAATCAGGCACAAAAGCAGCTTACTTTAATGCAGCGTCAACTGGCGTTATTTGGCAAGAAAAGCGAACTGGCTAAGGTCAGTTACGACTTAGAGCACGGTGCCCTCAAAGCGATTAATGGCAAGCTGAAAGAACAGTTGCTGCTTGAAGCGCAAAAGCTCGATAACAAAGCCGCCGAAGCTCAGAGACTGCAACAGGCCAAAGCGCTGAACGATGCAGGGAAAGACCGCTTAACGCAAATGCAGCAGCAAATCGCACTTCATGGCATTACGAGTGAAGTCGCTAAATTGCAGTATGAAATCGAGCATGGCGCACTCAAAGGCATTAATGAAGAGCTGGCGAAGAACTTGCTGTTAGAAGCAGAACTGCTGGATAAGAAACAGGGGCAAACGCCTAAAAATACTCGCGATATAGAGGCATTCTACGCCGAATCAGACGAGATCAACGGTGCATGGCTGATGCGTCTGGCCATGCAAGCCGACATGGAAAATGAAGCCAAAATCCGTGAAGACTATGCCTATAACGACAGGCTTGCGCGTCTTTCTCAATCATTTCAATACGCTTATGCACAAGCCCAAGAAAACCAGCAGCTACAAGATGAACTCGAACGTGAATATTTTGCTAATCGGGAAATACTGCGGGCTGACCATCAAGCCAATTTAACCGATATTGAGAAACAGGCCACTGATGAACGGTCGGCGTATCAGGCGCAAGTTGCCGAATCGACCCTAACGTTTACCCAGCAGCAGCTCAGTATAACTACCCACTTTTTAAAGCAAGCGGGTGAAGAGCAGGGCGGTTTGTATCGGTTGCTGTTTGCGGCCCAGAAACTGGCGGCGATCCCTTCCATGGTAGTCGCAACGGAAGAAGCGGCCACCAAGGCATTAAGCTTCGGACCACCGCCAGTGGGCATGGCGTTATCAACGGCAGTTCGCACCATGGGTTATGCCTCAGTGGGAATTGTTGCCGGTCAGGCGTTGGCAGGGCAGGCACACGATGGCATTCGCCGAGTACCAGCCAAAAATGAAGGCACGTGGATGCTGCGCAAAGACGAGATGGTGCTAAATCCGAAGCAGGCCGATAACTTTCGCTGGATGGTCACCATGATGAATCAAATGAAAACCATGCAAAGTGAACAGCAGCAACAACAGGCGATGCAGCACGGTGGAGCACCCAACGTCAACGTAGCAGCCCCGCCAGTACATGTGGCTTTTCTTGATAACCAAGAGCAATTGAACGCTTATTTACGCAGTGACATGGGTGAGCAGGCGGTGGTGAGAATAATGAAGCGTAACCAAACGAGCTAATTAAGGATTCGATATGGCATGGGAAACAGGGACGGCGAATGGGCACCGCGATTTATTATTGAAATTGAAATCTTTTTCACAAGCGAATGGTTGGAAAGTTGAGCGATGGGTTTATGACCCTTTGGGGCTAGGAAGTGATGAATTAATTGTTTCTTCTAATGGCCCTAGTGAGCAAGAGTATTTTATCTGTGGATTTAAAACACAATCAAGTGTGGCCGCAGATTGCTATAACTGGCAGTTGGTTGCTGGACCGTTGTTTTCAGGTGGATCTGAATTTGATAGCCAGCCAAATTCAACCGCGATTCAATATATGTATCTTTGGCAAAATGAACTGAGGTACTGGTTCGTTATAGATAAAGCGCGAATTGTGGTTGTTGCACAGGTTTCAGGCACGACTCACGTTATTTATAACGGCAAAATACAAAACTATTGTTCTCTTGGTCATTGGCCTCGACAAGTTGGTTGTTATGGCGAAGGGGTGAATGCAAATGGTCGATGGTCAAGCCAAGGTGATGAATATTCTACATTTCAGTGGATTAGAAATGCGGCACAGCAAACATTATGGATCGATAGTTCTTTTATAACTCCGAGTATGGTTTACCCGAATATGTCGGTTTCAGGTTTATGTCGCAATGGTTGGACATATTCTGAAGGGGCACACTGGCTTATACCAATGACATTACTGCATCATGAACATGGGGCAATAGGTGAGTTTATAGGGTGCTATTACATTGATGGGCATGACACATCTTCACTGCAAACAATAAACAGCTTAGATGGTTTAAATACATTATTGGTTGTTCAAAATATATATCGAAATGGCTACAGGGATTTTATGGCGTTGGAGTTAGCATAATGGCGTATAAAGTAGCACGTTGTGCAAAACCGGAAGATCTAACGCGAATATTTCAGGAATTCTTTATTGATAATCCAATGCTTCCATGGAAATTAGTTCGTTCTGGAGATAATGAACTAGGCAAGGTAGTGGTTGAAAACACGAGTATTAAACTTGCTCTTGGATGGAATGCGATAACATCCTACCGAAAGGGAATAAATTTTCATCTTGGAGAGAAGTATTCTGGAGGTGCTTGGCCTGGTATCTCGTCGATGAAGATGGTGCGACAAGATTGGGGGTCAGGAACTGTAGCTTGGCCTGCTGATCTATATTTTATAGCGGAGGATGATTACTTCATTCTTACGGTTAGAAATGTAGGGAATAACCGATGCCACAATTACGGCGGTGGCTCAACGATTGGTGTCGGTAAAGGTTATGCAGGCTTTGATGGTAAATGGGCTGCAGCTGATTGGTTTGACAACAATGTGGGGCTATACGGTATTTTTCTTGGTGGCAAAAAGCGTCATTATGGTGGTCAGTACGTTAATAATTGGTATATGGATAACGGTAGTGGGCACTGGCAGGCCGCTGGTGGAGGGAGTCCAGAATTATTACCCCCTATTGCAGGTGTTTGGAACATATCAAGCGATTATGGTGAAGGTGTACACCCGCCGTATGATGTTGAGAAATTTGTCTTTAAGCAGAGTGCCACGACAGTCTTTCTACCATGTCTAATGGGTAAACGAAATAATGGCTGGAGACCTGCGATGGATATTCCGTATCTAAGGCTATGTTCAATGGCGTTAGTGGGCCCTGGCGATATCGTTGAATACCAAGGTCAACGTTGGCGAATCATTCCAAGAAATAACTATCAGGATGCCAATATTGGTTTTGCGCTTTTAGAAAGTACGCCTGCAATATGACTATTAATGGTTTTTATTATTCTCACTTTTGGAATGAGTTATACGAAGAGCCGCCATTTCCAATTCCATTACCCATTACGGAATGCTCTTCATGGTTGGTCGGTTTTAATGACCACAACGCAAAAGCCATCGGGACGATAACAGCGAAAAATAAAGGGTGGCTTGCTGATTCCTTTTGGAACCGCGATTTCAAAAACAGTTTATTTATTACTCCTCACTATACAGATCTTAAATTTGTCGCCAGCCCATCAGAACACCCTATCGAAATTTGGAGCAGTTACACCAAACCGATAGATCTGTCTCAATTAGTCAAATCAAAAGATAAAGGCTTAGAGCTAATTGGGCCACATCCTATTCAAGTATTGGCTGCTTATGGCGGTCATTGGAACTATACACTCAAGGTGTCACTAGACGTTGAACAGGTAATTGATGCCAATTATCAGTGGCAGTTTAGTGCAGGCGCAACAGTACTGCTGAACGTGGTGGGCAATCGTGTTTCAGTGTGGCCATACCCGCCCATTTATCCTGTTACCGAATCTTGGCAATGGTTTAGTGCCGTGATTGAAACCCGTGCCAGTGAACAGCGATTGTGTAACGCAGATAAACCATTGCAACACATTGATTACACCTACAATTTGCCGAATCTGGCTGCGGCAGAGCAAACCGCTCGTTATGCTGCACAAGGAAAAGAGCGGATGGTTGTGCCCGTTTGGAGCGATGCCACATCGTCCGTCAGTGCCAATAAGGGCGATATGGTTATCTATACCGATGTCTCGTCGCGCTCATTTCAAGCGGGTGGCATGGCGCTATTGTATAAAAATGAGCGCAGCTACGAGGTGGCGTTTATTGATCAGGTTAATGATGGAAATCTGTTGTTATCAAGGCCGTTATTGTTTGCACATTCCAATGTTATTTTACTCCCCGCGATGAGTTGCATGGCAACGGAAGGTGTCCGTTCAAGCCGACAGGGATCGCGAACAACGCAGAAAATCACCTTTATTAACAGCAAGCCGCTGGAGCTACCGGAATTAAGCCTTTCTGGTTTTGACATGGTTACTGAATATCTGGGTGCTTCGGTGATTGTACAGCGCAGCAAAGGCGTGTCGGTGGCTGATGATATGGCCTTTACTTGGCGCGAGAAAACCACAGCCAGTGGTCATCACATCATGGATGTCGAACAAGACTACGGCCGACACTCTACCACTGTTGAAATGATTGCCAGTAATCGTGAACAGGCGTGGCAACTAAAACAATTTTTATATCAATTTAAAGGGCGTTTAAACGCGTGTTGGTGGGTGTCGTATCATCGCCAAATTCGTATTGCGGCACTCTGCAATCGCAAGCGAATTGTGATTAAGCGAGTCGGTTTGGTCGAATTTGGCGGCAGGCATCTGTACCTGAATTGGCATGATGGCGTGCAGATGGTGTATGCAAAATCTCTTGGTTATGACCAAGAGGGTAACGAGGTGATTGATCTAGGAGGAGATGACGATCGAGAGGTTACCCCTAGTGACTTACTTGGCGGGCACATTATGCGCTTGATGCGACCAGCGGACGATAAGGTAAAAATAACACACCAACCGCGCCAGCTCTTGTCTGTATCTATGCCAATGATCGAGGTGCCCGATGGCAGTCATTGAACTGTATAAAACTGAAGTTCACAACGAGGTGTGGCGTTATACGTCGCATCAAAATGACGTGTTGTATGACGGTATGAATTGGTCTGCCCATGCCATCGAGCGTGGTAATGGTATCGAGCAATCAGATAATCCGTTACGTGCTGATACTGCTTTTGAGGTGGCTGCGGGTAGTGAATTGGCAAATTTAGCACTGAACCCTCCGCTCAATGTTGCCCCTAAAATCACCATCCTCCGTTCGGAAGATGGTCGGCAGTTTTATACGGTGTTTGCTGGACGAATAATGGCAGGGGTTTGGAATGACGGTTTTGTTAGCGTCGAGTTAGAGGCGGTACATACCGAATTGCAGATCACTGGATTGACAGAAACGGTTACCCCGCAGTGTCGTTATTCGCTGGGTAGCCGTAAGTGTGGGCATATTGAAAGTACCCGAACGGTAACGGTGACAGCGGTGGACGGTAACCTCGTTACCCTGACCGAGTCATTGCCGTTGGAATATAACTACGGTCGTCTTAAGCATGGACATAACCATCATTATATTGATACGCAACCGAATGTTAAGACACTGCGCCTTCTGCACCCCGCAACATTTACGGTAGGGGATCAAGTTGAAGTGAACCGAGGTTGTGACCGCACCTTGGCGACATGTCATTCGCGTTTTAACAACGCCATTAACTTTGGTGGTGCGGTAAATCTGCCGACCAAAAACCCCTATATTGGCGATCCTATCGACCGCTAACACTAACGCTAACGATATATTCACAAGGAGATTGTGATGATTTGGGTAATGGCCATCATGATGGTGGCATCGCTGTTTATTAGTTATCGAGCAATGAATCAAACCCATACCGCCCCAGATGCGCAAGAGCCTAAAGCGCCCGTCATCGAAGAGGGCAAACCATTGGGTGTGGTTTTTGGTCGGGTGAAAATCACGAGTGGCAGTGTTTACTGGTGGGGGGATTTATCGAATGAAGAAATCAGAAAGTAATCGTATTTATCCTAAAGATTTGGCCCCGCTTGGTTACTGTTGTTCAGGGGCGCGTGGGGTATTTGATGCTTATGGGTTGAGCTGGACAGAAGCTCTAAAGCACGGCGCAGATTGTGATGCTTTGCTGGCGCTGGGTGATCCGGTGGTGACAGCCATGGTCGTTAAGTTTAAGCAGGGTAAGGAGTAACCCATGGGCAGTAAGAAAAAGCAGGTTGCAGGCCATCGCTGGTTTTGGGGGCAGCATCTCGTGTTATGTCATGGTCCTGTCGATGCCGTTAGGCGGATATGGTTTGGCGAAAAGGTAGGTTGGCCGGGGAGTGTATCGAGCAATTCGCGTATTCATATTGATCAGCCAACCCTGTTTGGTGACCGCGATCAGTATGGTGGTATTGTTGGTGATATTGATATCTGTCTGGGCCATGCCAGCCAGATCGTAAATAATTATTTAGCTCATCATTGTGGGCAGGTGGTCAACGGGCAGAAGGTGGTGAGTGCATTTCGTCACCTGACCGCCTTGGTATTCCGTAAACCTGAAATGGGTAATTCCAGCTATCCCGCCCCTGTGGCTGTTGAGGTTGAACGTATTTCTACAGGCTGGGATGGCAACGAAATTTGGTATGTTACAAAAGCAGCAATCGGTAATGGTCTCAATGGTGCCCATATTGTTCATGAGTTGATTGAGTGCCCAGAGTGGGGAACGGGTAACTCTAATATTGATAACAAAGCGTTTGAAGCGTGTGCGAATACACTATACGCCGAAGGTTTTGGTCTTAATGCACATTGGGTAAAGCAACAGCCCGTCGAACAATTTGTAAAAGATATTTGTCGTTATTTAAACGGTTATGTCTTTACTGATGAGGCCAGTGGCCTCATAACCATGCGGCTTGCCCGCGATAATTACGATACAAGTAAAGTGCCAGCATTGACTTCGAAGGTCATCAAAACGGCAAAAAACATACGCCGTCGAACTCAGGCTGACATTATTAATACGTTAACATTGACGTATACCGACCCTACAACGTACGAAAAGTCAGCGGTTACAGTGATTAATTCGGCAATGGTACATGCTGTCGGTCGCACAATAGGTGAAACCGTTAATTTCCCAATGATTCATGATGCACAGTTAGCCTACAGAGTCGCAATGCGTGAGCTAAAGATGCTATCAGCACGATTGATGACGACCGAACTTTATTGTGACACGACGGCATCGGTTTATCAGCCTGGTGATGTAGTACGGGTGGTGTATCCACCCGCAGGGTTAAACCACATTATGCGAGTGCAGAAAAAGCGCCGAGGCAGTATGGCGCAGCCTGAAGTAAAGTTGGAATTGATGGAAGATATTTTTTCAGCAGCAACCGGAGACTATATACCGCCGCCACCGAGTGGCTGGAAAGACCCAATTACAACGCCAGTGCCGATCACCATTCAGCAGGTGGTTGAGTCTCCTTATTGGCTGTTGGCTACTAGCCTTAATCCGTCAGAGCTGGCAGCGCTAAATAAACATAGTTGTTTTGTTGGCTGGCTAGCCCGTAAACCGTCTGGCGATACTATCGGTGCTGATCTGTATTACAACAACTTTGACCGTTGGATTTACAGTCATCGAGCCTCTTTTTCGACTAGCTCAATGTTGGCCGAATCGATATCACCAATGGCAACGCAACTTAGACTGATTGACAGTAACCTGCTGACCATTGAGTTACCCGCAGTATGTCAGCTGGGTGGTGAATTAGTGGTGGTTAAAAGCATTGTTGATGGTGTGGCAGAGGTTGAGCGAGGTGTACTTGATACGATACCCGCTGAACACGCGGCAATGATAGTAATTGCAGCCTTAGATGGTGACGCATTAGATACAGAGTTCACCACGGGTGAACAGGTGAGTGTGCGAGGTTTAACCGTGACAGCGCGAGGGGCATTACCAAAGGACGATGCGGCTATTATTACCACCGAACTGGTAGGGCGCGCAGCAAAACCACTCTGCGTGACAAACGTAAAACTGAATGATGAACACTGGCCTGACACCATCACTATACCGGTTAACGTTACGTGGTCACACCGCAACAGAATCAGTCAGGTCGTCGAGCCGCAACACTTAACGAATTGGTACACAGGCGGAACTCCTGAGCCAGACACGACCACACAGATATCGGTAATGGATGCTGACACTAACGCAGTACTCTATCAAGGCGAGACGACCGAGACTGAATTGCTATTGGATGAAACCCTAATACCGGCACTAACCCAGCGATTAACCATCACCCTAACCGCCACCCGAGAGGGTAATGAGGCAATGCAGCCTTTCAGCCATACATTCAATGTGGTGTTTACACCTAAAGCTGAAGTGTTTAAAAATTCGGATATTTAAACACCATAAACAGAGAAACCGCTTAAATTGACAAATACCCATTGCCAATCTAAGCGGTTTCCTTTGTCATGACGCGCGGCGGGCTACAGCCGCCTTATTGATGTAATTACTAAGATGTTTTTAGCAAAAGCTAACTAACGTGTAGCCATCGCTAACTGTAAATCTTCAGGTTGACGCTGTAACCAACGTAAACGAGAGCCAAGCATAATGGCTGATGATGTTAAACCAAAGATGATGCCAATCCAGAAGCCATGTGGTCCCATAGGTTCAGTGATTAAGTGGGTCATACCTAATGTGTAACCAAGCGGCAAGCCAATTAGCCAGTAAGCAATAAAGGTACGTACAAAGATAGCGCGCATGTCTTTGTAGCCACGCAATGCACCCGCAGCCACGATTTGAATCGCATCGGTACATTGGTATACCGCGGCTAGAAGCAATAGTTGACTGGCAACGAGAATGACTTCTGCATTATCACTATAAATCGCAATGATTTGTTCGCGGAATATCACGGTTAAGATTGCGGTAGAGATTGCCATAATGAAGGCAGTCGCTAAGCCGCAGTAGCTGCTGACTTTAGCACCTAATAAGTTTTCTTCACCCAGTTGGTGACCAACGCGGATGCTTACGGCTGCTCCTAGGCTCATTGGTAGCATAAACACCAATGAAGAGAAGTTCATTGCGACTTGATGCGACGCAACCATGACTGCGCCGAGAGGAGCAATCATGATAGCAACAACAGCGAATAGTGATATTTCAAAAAACATCGATGCAGCAACAGGGAAGCCCATTTTAAATAAACGCGTTAGAGCTGCTAAGTTAGGCTTGTGCCACGTTTCGAATAACTTTGCGGCTTGAAGGCGTTTATTCAGTTTGATGTAAACTAACATGGCAAAGAACATGAGCCAGTACACAATGGCGGTTGCGACACCACAGCCAACACCACCCAGCGCGGGCGCACCAAACTCACCGTTAACAAAAATCCAGTTAAGTGGAATATTTGCACCTAAGCCAATGAAACCGATGATCATTCCCGGGATGGTTAATGACAGTCCTTCAGTAAAGCTTTTAAGTGTTTGGAACATTAAAAAGCCCGGGACAGCAAACATCACAGCAAACATATAGCCATTTGTTTTTTCAGCCAAAATGGGTTCAACATCCATATAGTCAATCAGCGTACCTGCATTGTACAGGACGAGCATGATGGGTACAGAAACGAGCAGTGCTAAGAAAAAACCATGTTGGACTTGATAAGGGATTTGGTCTTTTTTTCCTGAACCATTAAGTTGCGCCACAATAGGCACTAGCGCAATAAGTAGGCCGACACCAAATAAAATGGCAGGAAGCCAAATGCTGGATGCGACAGACACCGCTGCCATATCGGTTGCGCTAACACTACCCGCCATTACTGTATCAATAAAACCCATAGAGGTTTGAGCAACGGAGGCAAGCAGAACGGGGATAGTTAATTTGAGTAAACGACGTGTTTCTCGTTTGTACTTGTGCATGGATATACCTGAATTCAAGCGCTATCTGGAGGATGCCAGAAAGCGTGTGCATTATAATGGCTTCCGTGCTCATTTCACCCTTTTCTACAAGAGTTTATTGGAAAACAGCATAGTTTGTTTTCCGCAGTGATAAAAATAAGAGCGTACAAGTTTGGCTAACAGATATGTGGCGTAGAACTAAGACTGTGGTGATGTTTCTGATAAGAAAATGACACGGTCTTTACCCGCTGTTTTCGCTTTAAATAGCATTTTATCTGCTTCAGCGTAGACATTTTTTTTATCTAAGGTCGAATGGGTAACACCAATGCTGGTGGTTATTTGAATGCTATTACCATCTAGGGTGATAGGGGTGTTTCTGACGCACGCAAGAAGCTGTTGCGCGTACCGATGAATGTTGAGTACATCATGGTCATTTACGTAAAGCGCGAACTCTTCACCACCAATTCGGCCAAATAATGCATGGGTTCCAATACAAGACTGACACACGGAGCAGAAGTGTTGTAAAACACGGTCACCAGCCAAGTGGCCATAGGTATCGTTGATTGACTTGAAGTTATCAAGGTCAAGCACCATCAGCCACCCAGTATTGTTTTTACTACGTTGTTCAAACAGCTGCCAAAAATGTCGACGGTTAGCAATTTGAGTTAATGGGTCAAAGTTTGCTAATAATTGCAGCTGAACATTGGCACTTTGCAGCTCAGACGTGCGATCTTGTACTTTACGTTCAAGCTCTTGGTTATTGTAAGCTAATAAGTTATTTAAACGTGTAGTCTCTTTTTGTTCGTCTTTAAGCTGGCAAATTGTTTCTTGAAGGTGTTCAGCCATGTTATCGAATGAGCGAGATAGCTCACCTAATTCATCTTCTCGATCGAGCTGGGTACGAGAACTCCATTGCCCCAAAGTAATTCGCTTTACCGTTGCTTGCAATTGATTGATTGGTTTTAAAATGTAACGTGTGCCTTGAGAGCCGAAAACCATTGCAAGTAACATGGCAATGATTGTAAAAAACATGGCGTAATATTTTGCATTGATAAACTCACCAATAAAATCACAAATAGGAGAAATCAGTAAGATCGTTAAGTAACGGTCTTCCCCTAATTTATATTTGGTGTGGGCAGACATCCATGTGCTGTTTTGTAGCGGGTATTGATTAACTTCAATGGTATTGCTTGGAGGTGTGCCGTAAATGTTTTCCCATATTATATTAACAATGGGTGTTAATGGTGTACCAAGGTTCATCAACGCGGGGAGGCCTTTGTCAGAACTTGCGATGATGGCACCCTGATCACTAATCAGCAAAATACGGCTGTTTGGGCTTAAGATGTTTTTTTGCAATTCATGCTCGAGCGTTGATAACGTTAGATCAAGGCCCCAGACACCTAAAAAGTTACCATTATTATCGTATAGCGCATTAGCAAGGCTCACACCAAGAACATTCTCTATCGCACCAGGGTAGATATCACTCCAAACGGGCCCTTTTGACTTTACGGCTTGTTGAAACCATTGGCGAGTGCGAGGATCAAAATGGGCATTTGTATTGATCACTTCAGTACCAATACCTGCAGAATCTGTACTATAGCTGGTGGTTGGCCCTGCTTGATCGTGGTCAGATTCGATGCGTACAAAGTTGCCAAATTCATCACGCCCAAGGGATAGCAAATGACCGTCAGCTGAGGCAAAGTAGAAATAATCAATTTCATCATGATGTGCTAATACATTTGCCAAGTACTTTAATAAATTATCACGTTGTTTCACGACAGCAGGTAGAGATTGTTGCTCGGTTATTTGATGTTGATAAACGAGGTGCGCTTCGTCGAAAAAATCATCTAAATGACTAGTGATAACTTGGTTTGACTGGCGAAATAGTTGCTGAACACTGTTTTGCAAAATTTGTTCAGAACTTGAGTACCACATCAGACCAATAGGGATGGCTGTCAGTAAAACGAAGATTGAAAGGGTCAGTTGGATTCTAAAGCCCAGATTTTTGGTGTTAAGCTTCACCATAAGAATATATCCAACCTGTAGTAATATAGTGGCTTCATTACGAGTTATTCGTAATGGCTATTTTGAGGGAAGCATAATATAACTGATGTTAATATTTCAAACGTTAATGCATCAATTGGTGTCTAATCTTCTAAAAACCGCACTTTTAGTAAGAGTTTAGGTGGTTTATCTTGACACTAAGTATGGAATGTTATGCAGGATATGTTGCATGTTAAGTACGTATTTGATGAGGAAGTTATGTTTACAGGCATTGTACAAGGTACGGCACCGATTGTAGAAATAAGTAAGAAAGAGCGCTTTCAAACCCATACCATTCGTTTAGATAAATCTTGGCTATCAGGGCTTGAGATTGGTGCGTCTATTGCGCATAACGGTTGTTGTTTAACAGTAACGCAGATAGATGGTGACTTAGTCTCTTTTGACTTGATGCAAGAAACGTTAAAAGTGACGAATCTTGGTCTATTGAATGACGGCGATCGCGTTAATATTGAACGCGCTGCTAAGTTTGGTGATGAAATTGGTGGGCATTCAATGTCGGGGCACATTATGTGTATGGCGACGGTGTCTGAGGTGATCAAAACACCGAATAACTGCCAGATTTGGTTTAGCTTACCAGCTGCACAAACAAAGTATGTGTTTACGAAAGGTTATATCGGTATTGATGGGATTAGTTTAACGATAGGTGATGTGGTCGATAATACGTTTAACGTGAATTTGATACCAGAAACGTTAGCACGTACTAACCTAGCTTGGCGAGGCGTGGGTGACATGATCAACATTGAGATAGACCCACAAACACAAGCCGTAGTTGATACCGTAGAGCGTGTACTAGCAAACAAAGCTTGAGTAAATTTGCACTGCTGTACTGACAAAAGCCCAATGCGTTCGCTTTGGGCTCTGTCGTACTAAGGAGCCAACAATTTTACGTTTGTCTTAGAAAATCTGTTCATCATCAGCATCGATGAAAAGGTTGATTGTTTTATGTAGCTCATCAATCTGCATATTAAGGTGGATTGTATGGCAGCAGGCTGGGCAGTCATCGTAAAATTCTTGGCTACCACCACTGGTATCTAGTGTAATGTGAATATGGTGTCCGCAGTGTGGGCAGCTTGCCGATTGTTCAGAATATTGTTTCATTATCTCGCTCCTCAATATGCCATGGCATATATAGCATAAGCATCCGTTGCTTTTGCACTTTCCAGTTTATTTATATGTAACATTGTGTAGCCAGAAAATACATCTAATCTATGTAGGGCGAAATGTTTAAAATCAATAGATTAGGTGCAAATGTTTTGCTGGAATAAGCACATCGCACTCTATGAGTAGTGTGAAGCACTTTACTACTGTTACTTCTATTACTTACCTATATTATTACTCTAGCGTCTGGTGATTCTTTATGCCTAAAATTAACTACAAAGTTTGATTTATTAAGAAGATTCAGTGCTTGGTGTAAAGCTGGATCGCAAAAGTAAGTTTTTTTTCTGGTATATGAAAGGATGATAAAAGATTGAAAGTTTCAGTAGGTGTTAGAAGTGAAACAAAGAGGAAAGTATCGTTCGGATAAATTTGATCTTGATGCAAGATGTTAAAATCTTGCACCAAACTGTGACGATTAAGTATTTACAGTATTGTAAATAATTGCTGATTTACTTCGTGAAGCGATGAAAGTTTACTGTCAGCAATGGCCCAACGCGGGTCGTCGGCCACTACATGTTCAGGAACAGCAACCCCTTTCATACGGGCAGCTTTTGCTGCAAGTACACCATTGAGCGAATCTTCAAAAGCGACGCAGTACTCTGGAGCAACACCAAGTGCATCAGCTGCGTTGATGTAAACTTCAGGGTGAGGTTTGCCAAAGCGTAAGTGCTCTGCAGACACCACAACTTCAAAGGTGTCTTCTAATGATAGGGCTTTTAATGTGGTGGTTATTAAGCGCATCGGTGAAGATGATGCCACCGCTAGCTTTAGATTCAATGCTTTACAATGTGCGAGGGTTTCCAATACACCGGGCATCATAGGTTTATGCTCTGCAACCAATTCTTCTACGCGAGTGACAAGTGCCGCAGTAACCTCTTCACAGCTAGGGCCTTGCCAAGGTTGGCGAGAAAACCACAATTCTACGACCTTATCGACGCGTAACCCTGTCGTTTCTAAGGTATCTTCTTGTTTGATTTGCACGCCAAGATTTTGAAATGTTTCTACCTGAGCTTGTTGCCAGAAAGGTTCGGAATCGACCAATAGGCCATCCATATCGAATACAGCAGCTTGTAACATCATTATTTGTGTTCTTCGTTAGTCTAAATGGAAACATCGCCTGTTTGTATAAACAGGCGATAAGAGAAAAGTGAGAGTATGTAGGTGAGCTTAGTCAGTCAAGCCGAGCTTATTAATTATGTGCTCTGCTTGCAGTAGATAGTCTCCGCCGAACAGGTTGCAATGATTGAGCACATGATAAAGGTTGTATAAATCACGACGTTCTTCATAGCCAGCATCAAGTGGCCATACAGATGCATAACCTTCATAAAAACGACTAGGGAAACCACTGAAGAGTTCTGTCATGGCGATATCACATTCACGATCACCCCAATAGGTGGCGGGATCAAAAATAATTGGCCCTGTAACACTTAATGCGGTGTTGCCATGCCATAAGTCACCATGAAGTAGCGATGGTTTCGGTTGGTGTTGTACTAAGATCTCGATGACATTGCTTGTTATGGTATCGATATTGCCGAACTTGATCCCTTTTTCTTCACAGAGCTGTAATTGCCATGCAATGCGTTGTTCAGCAAAAAAACGGCACCATTTGCGTCGCCATTTATTAGGCTGAGGGGTAAGTCCAATGTAGTTGTCAAAATCAAAACCATATTCAGCTTGTTCGCCCCACAGGTGAAGGTCTGCGAGTTCTTTACCTAAGGTAAAAGCGGATTGATCATCGATGGGCTTGGTTGGTAGATAATTAAGTACAAGGAAAGACTTATCGCGACTCACGCCCATGTGAACGTAGTTAGGGACATCAATGCTGTTTGATTCAGCTAACAGACGAAGACTTTCGGCTTCGCTTTCAAAGATGGGTAATAGCTCGCGATCATTAAGTTTAATGAAGAAACGTTCTTCACCGTCGCTGATGCAATAGCATTGATTAATGTCACCGGCCTCGATCGGTTGGTGTTCACTAATCTTAAATGGTCGATCAAGTATTTCTGAAAGCTGGTGAGAAATTGCTTGCCACATAGCATCCTCCACGGCAATTCGATCAAGACAATAAAGATGACAATCCTAATTGCGTACGGGAAAGTCATACGTTTCATCAACATCTTAGACCATTTATCGTGGTAATAACCGTGCTTTTATCAAGGTTTTACAGTCTTATTTCAATGTGCGTGATTTTTATTGGAACGAACTTTAGACGTAAAACATGGGCAAGTGACTGACTCGTAGCGATAATTGAGAAATGAGCAAAAAAAGAAGGTGGAAAAACCACCTTCTGTTAGGACAAGATTATTATCAATTATTTAGGCGGATTATATTTACACACTAGGCAGTAATTGTGCTGGCATTAGTGTGTTGTACTGTGCTTCGAGCAATAAAGTATTGGCTTTTTCAATATCAGGTGCGAAATAGCGGTCTTTATCGTAAAAGCTGACACGCTCGCGTAATATTGCTTTTGCCTCTTCTATGCGTGGTGAGCTTTTATGGGGGTGACGGAAGTCTATCCCTTGCGCTGCGGCTAACAACTCTACTGCTAATATACCACGGGTATTGGCAGCCATTTCATTTAGGCGGCGTGCTGCAAACGTCGCCATCGAGACGTGATCTTCTTGATTAGCCGAGGTTGGTAGGCTGTCGACACAAGCTGGGTGTGCCAAACTTTTGTTTTCGCTGGCCAGTGCCGCAGAGGTAACTTGCGCAATCATAAATCCAGAGTTAACCCCGCCATTGTTGACTAGAAATGGTGGTAATTTACTAAGGCTACTATCGATTAATAAGGCCATACGGCGTTCTGATAAACTGCCAATCTCTGCAATGGCTAGCGCGAGGTTATCGGCTGCCATTGCAACTGGCTCTGCATGGAAGTTACCGCCAGAGATAATATCGTCATCGTCGGCAAAGACCAGCGGGTTATCAGAGACAGAGTTGGCTTCGACTTCGAGCACACTAGCGGCATGGCGGATTTGTTGTAAGCATGCGCCCATAACCTGAGGTTGACAACGCAGTGAGTAGGGGTCTTGGACTTTTTCACATTGTTGATGCGATTGCCCAATCTCACTGGAGATGTCCAGTAAATGACGGTAAGCCTGTGCAGCGTCCATTTGGGTTCGATGGCCTCTTACACGGTGAATTCGAGGATCAAATGGACGTCGACTGCCTAATGCTGCTTCAACTGACATCGCGCCACACACGGTGGCCGATGCAAACAGATCTTCTGCTGCAAACAGACCTTCTAGAGCAAATGCCGTTGAGGCTTGTGTGCCATTCAATAGGGCTAAGCCTTCTTTTGGCGCCAGGGTTATAGGTGCAAGCCCTGCATACTCTAGTGCGGTTTTACCTGATACGACTTCTCCTTTGATTCTGGCTTCACCTTCACCCAGTAAGACTGTACTCATGTGAGCGAGTGGGGCAAGGTCACCGGATGCGCCCACTGAGCCTTTTTTCGGAATACAGGGGTATATTCCCGCGTTGACTAACTGCATTAGCGCATCCACTACAAGCGGGCGAATACCAGAATAGCCACGCGCTAGGCTATTGATCTTCAGCACCATCATAAGACGTACTGTTGCGTCGTCCATGTACTCACCAATGCCAGCGGCATGTGACAACACGATACTGCGTTGGAGTGTTTCTAAATCTTCCACCGCAATGCGCGTGTTGGCGAGTAAGCCAAAGCCAGTGTTTATGCCATAGACTGTTTTGTCTTCATCTATTACACGTGTTACTGCTTCAACGCTGGTGAGCATCTCAGGGTAGGCTGATGAATGTAATGACACGTTAATCGGGTGACGGTTCACATCACGTAACTGATTAAGGCTGAGCTTGCCTGGCACTATTTCAAGGTTGTAGGTGTCAATCTGATGCATGGTGCTTTCCTTTGCCGTTATCATGACTGTGAGTGTGTGCTAGGAGATAGCATAGGTAGATCTAATTCTTGTTCTTGGGCACATTGTTTTGCGATGTCATAACCTGCATCGGCATGGCGCATAACGCCTGTGGCGGGATCGTTATGTAACACGCGTTTAACTCGTATGGCGGCATCATCGCTGCCATCACAGACTATCACCATGCCTGAATGCTGAGAGAAGCCCATGCCAACACCACCACCGTGGTGGAGCGATACCCAGGTTGCCCCAGAGGCGGTATTCAGTAGTGCATTAAGCAACGGCCAATCCGAAACAGCATCAGAACCATCCATCATGCCTTCAGTTTCGCGGTTTGGACTGGCGACTGAGCCTGAATCAAGGTGGTCACGGCCAATGACAATAGGTGCTTTAAGTTCGCCATTTCTGACCATTTCGTTGAATGCGGCGCCTAAACGTGCGCGGTCTTTCAAACCAACCCAGCAAATACGCGCAGGTAAACCTTGAAACTGAATGCGCTCGCGCGCCATGTCTAACCAGTTATGTAGCTGTGGATTGTCTGGGATCAGCTCTTTTACTTTCTGATCGGTTTTATAGATATCTTCAGGATCGCCTGATAGCGCTGCCCAGCGGAACGGGCCCACACCTTCACAAAATAAAGGTCGAATATAGGCAGGAACAAACCCTGGGAAATCAAAGGCATTTTCTACGCCTTCTTCAAATGCCATTTGGCGGATGTTATTACCATAATCGACAGTCGCTGAACCGTTGCTTTGCAGCGCTAACATGGCTTTTACTTGAACTGCCATCGACTGTTTGGCCGCTTTTACCACGGCAGCTTCATCTTTTTGGCGCATTGTTGCTGCGTATTCTAAGCTCCAACCTTGTGGTAAATAGCCGTTAAGTGGGTCATGTGCTGAGGTTTGATCTGTCGTTGCATCGGGTGTAATACCACGATTAACGAGCTCTGAATAAACATCGGCGGCATTGCCTAATAAGCCAACAGAAACTGGTTTACCCGTTTGTTTTGATTCTTCAATGATGGCTAACGCTTCATCGAGGCTGGTGGCTTTACAGTCGACATAGCCCGTACGAAGACGATAATCAATTCGGCTTTCATCACATTCAACAGCAAGCATAGAGAAGCCAGCCATGGTGGCAGCCAGTGGTTGGGCTCCGCCCATACCGCCCAAGCCGCCTGTTAAAATCCAGCGCCCATTAGCGACACCGTCAAAGTGTTGTTTTGCCATTGCAACAAAGGTTTCGTAAGTGCCTTGGACGATCCCTTGGGATCCAATGTAGATCCAGCTACCTGCGGTCATTTGACCGTACATCATCAAGCCTTGTTTATCGAGCTCGTTAAAGTGTTCCCAGTTGGCCCAATGCGGAACAAGGTTGGAGTTGGCGATAAGTACACGAGGTGCATCTTTATGGGTTTGGAATACACCAACAGGTTTACCTGATTGCACTAAAAGCGTTTCGTTATCTTCTAGTCGTTTAAGTACTTCAACGATTTTGTCGTAGCATTCCCAGTTACGGGCTGCACGGCCGATCCCACCATAAACAACTAACGCGTGAGGATGCTCGGCAACATCAGGATGAAGGTTGTTCATCAGCATTCTAAGAGGGGCTTCTGTTAACCATGATTTAGCGTTAAGTGATGTCCCTGTCGGGGCGCTAATAGTTCGGTTTTCATCTAAACGAGATGTTGCTGAGTGGTGCGTCATTTTGCTCTCCTTGCGGTATCTACCCATGGGCTAGTGTTTATGTAAATGCCTATGTAAACGCCTATGTAAACGCTTGTGTAAACGGGTATGAACGATGCTAATTTAGTTTGTGCTGTTGATGTGTTGCTAGATTTTGCTGTGTTTCATTAATTCACAGTTTTTATGAATCGACAGTGTGTTATGAATCGACAGTGTCTTGTGAAATCATGGTGTCTAATGGATAGGTTGCGCCTTAACGAATAGATTGTGCAATCAGCCATGTCAGCCTTGCAGCTAACCGCGCAGTTTGATTATCGATATCAAAGCGAGGGTTTAGCTCTGCAATGTCGGCAACAAGTAATTTGTTTTCGTGTTGTGCATTTTTTGCAGCAAATATGGGTTGTAACAACGCCTCAAAAATATCGAGCGGGATCCCTCTGGCAGCTGGTGCACTAACACCAGGTGCTACAGAAGCTGGGAAGGCATCCATATCAATCGTGAGGTAGAGGTAATCACATTCAGCAATAAAGCCCTGTAAAATTTCAATGCCTTGTTTTAACTCAAAATAGTTGAGGTTGTGATCTTCAATATAAGTTACGCCAAGTTCATCCGCTTTATCGAACAGTGCCTGTGTATTGCTGGCTTGATTCACGCCAATGCAGGCGTAATGAAATGGCCAGCTTTGCAGTTCACAAAAGCGAGCGGCTTGATGAAAAGGTGTGCCTGAGCTTCCAAGGTTCCCACCTAAGGCTGCTGGTAGGCTCCTTAAATCAAAATGCGCATCAAAATTAATAATGCCAATGCGCGGTACGTGTTGGGGCGGATAGTCAGCCGATGATATCTCGTGTTGCTGAGTTTGCTTTTGTTGGATGTATCGGCCTAAACCTTGAAAAGTCCCCCAAGCGACTTCATGGCCACCACCAAAAACAATCACTTTGTGTTTTTGGCGCAGGGCTTGTGATACATCGTTAGCTAATCGCAACTGAGCTTGTTCAAGGTTACCGTCATCGCAATGGATATCGCCGCCATCATAGATAGGTTCTTTATGGTGCCAAGCTAGGTTTGCCAGAGCTTTACGAATCACCACTGGGGCATCATAAGCGCCAGTTCTCCCCTTGTTGCGGCTTACGCCCTCATCACACGCAAAACCTAATAACATGATGCCTTCATCGTTGGCGTTATCGGCTGGCTGTACTTGATGGTGCCAACGTAAACCACGATCGCCATCTTCAGCGTCATTTCGGCCTTGCCAAGGGCTCATGTCTATCACTGCGGTACGCATATCAATCGGCATAAAAGAACTCTCCATCAACAACACGGGCGAGCAAATCCGGTACGCCAATGCGATACGATAATTCAGTCGGGTGTTCTAGCTGCCATATAGCCAGATCTGCATCCATACCAACACGAATTTGCCCTCGACTTTCCCCTAACCCTAGGGCTTGAGCTGCATGACAGGTTACACCTCGCAGGCTTTCTTCTGGTGTGAGTCTAAAGAGGGTACAGGCAAGGTTCATCATCATGCGCATTGAGGCGATAGGTGAAGTGCCTGGGTTAAAGTCACTGGCAATCGCCATTGGCACTTTGGCCTTGCGAAGTGCATCTATAGGAGGATATTGGGTTTCGCGAAGGAAATAGAATGCACCGGGTAATAAAGTCGCTACCGTTCCGGACTTTTGGAGTGCGGTAACACCAGCATCATCCAGGTACTCAATATGATCAACGGATGTTGCCCCCATTGATGCAGCAAGTTGGCTTCCACCTTGATTAGATAGCTGTTCAGTATGGCCTTTAATCTTCAATCCATGTGCAAGTGCAGCAGCATACACACGCTCACATTGTTGATTGCTAAAGCCAATGTTCTCGCAAAACACGTCGACAGCATCTGCTAACTTCTCAGCTGCGACAACGGGAATTATTTCAGTGCAGATATGATCGATATAGCCATCGGCATTATGTTGATACTCTGGAGGAAGGGCATGTGCTGCCAACAATGTGGTGCTGACTTTTATGTCTTCAAGTTCGCCAATGGATTTTGCTACGCGTAGCATCTTTATTTCATCTTCGAGGGTCAGTCCATAGCCAGATTTAATTTCAATACTTGTTACGCCGTCACGTTTTAATCCTTCCAACCGATCAATAGCTAATTCGTAAAGCTCGTCTTCGCTTGCAGCTCGGGTGGCTTGAACTGTAGCAAGAATACCGCCACCCGCTTTAGCGATAGTTTCGTATGGTACACCTTGCAAACGTTGTTCAAACTCATTGGCGCGATTCCCCGCGAAAATGAGGTGAGTATGACAATCAATAATACCCGGAGTGACCAAGGCTTGTTGGCAATCAATAACATCAGGATGACCATGAAGATCGACATGATCTGATGATCCGATATAGCTGATCTTACCATTGATAATGCCGATCACTGCATTGTCGATAATATGATAGCCATTGTTTTCATCAGCGGACTGATTTGCTATTGGCTGCATAGTAACGAGCTTTAGATTAGTAAGAACACGATCCATGGTTATCCCACAATGTTATTAATGTATATACAAATAAATAGACAATTTTCTCACTGAACTCAAGATGAGATGTAAAAGAAATGTGATCGTTATACTGAGTTCAGAGAGTGTTAAGCTAGTTTTGTGAGCAAGATCAGTAGGAAATATATAAGTCGCTGTCGATGAATTCAGTTTAAAAAATGAATAAAAGTCATTGTGGTGTTGGGGGGAGAGTAAAGGAAGAGAAAGCGATGTTTCCACTTCGCTTTCTTTTTAAGGTTTAATGGGGCTTAGACTGCGTTACGCGAGCTTAATTTATATTTATCGCCTGGATGATAAAGTAACGCGGTACTGATCAGGTTTTTATTGCTCCAGGTTCGTCTGTTTAGCAATAAACAAGGGGTTGAATCTAGCATCTTGAGCAAGGCTGAAATACGTTTTGGCGGTAAAATTGCCTCGACGGTATGCTCTATATCACTCAATGGGCATGTTTGAACAAGGTACTCGTTGGGTGTTTGCTGCGTGAAGTCTTGATCCAAGTATTGCGGAGCATAATCAGGGTTTACCCAGCGTTCTTCAAGCTGAATAGGGGAGTCATCCTGAAAGTGCACAATTTGGGTGAAGTACAATGCTGTGCCATGCCTAACGCCTAGCCGTAACGCGGTATCGTCTGTTGCGGCGACTTTTTGCTGACTGATCACTTGGCTAGAATATTGGTGGCCGCGCTCAGTCACTTCTTTAGCGATGTTAGTGATAGTCATCAGCGGAGACTCGGCTTTTTTATGGCACACAAATGTACCACGCCGTGGAGTACGCTGAAGTAAACCTTCTGATACCAACTCTTTGACAGCTTTATTCGCTGTCATACGACTAACATTGAACTGTTCAGATAGCGCAATCTCAGTCGGGATTTGATACCCCGGCATCCATTGGCGACTCTGTATATGATCTTTTAAGTATTGCTTAATAACTAAGTAACGTGGAGATTGGCTCATTGCTATAAGTCCATATTTGCCTATACAAATAAAAGCAACTTTTATGTGTGATTGCAAGTTTAGCGAGTAGGCTTCGAGCGGGATTATTCTATATTTGCGCTTGAACGCAACAACGAAGGTGATGTTTTGGGGGGGATTAACATAAGTTTTGCAAGCCTATGTGATAGGTGACGCTAGCAAATGATGGTATTTTATTTGTTTAAAATCATACAAGTAGGTTTATAGACTATGACAAGTAGATACGAATCTGGTTTGACCAAGCTAAATGAATTAGCACCTGGCGCGGCAGATAGCATGATGGACACTTTTCGTGACGTTTGCCCTGATTTAGCAAAGTATACGATTGAGTTTCCCTTTGGTGAGGTTTTACAACGTGATGGTTTAGATTTTCGTACGCGTGAATTAGCCACTATTGCTGCATTGACGGCAATGGGAAACTGTCAGCCACAGTTGAAAGGGCATATTAGCGGTGCGTTAAACATCGGCTGTACTCAGAAAGAAATTACTGAAGTGATTTTGCAAATGTCGGTTTATGCAGGCTTTCCTGCTGCAATTAATGGTATGACAGCAGCTAAAGAGGTGTTTGAGTTATTGGATGATCACGACGCAGAGTAACGCCATATATAGTGAATACCATACTATTGTGCGATGATTACGCCTTATATCTGCTTTTTTAGGAATAGCAATGTTAGAAGAACAACAAAACAACCCACTTCACGGCCTTAAATTAGAAACGCTACTCACAGAGCTTGTCGACTTTTATGGCTGGGAGATCCTTGCAACTGCTATGCGTTTTCATTGCTTTACAAAAAATCCTTCAATCGCGAGTTGCGTTAAGTACTTTCGTAAAACTGAGTGGGCGAGAGAAAAGCTAGAAGGCTTCTATTTATCTCGCTTTAAGCGCATGCCGCGTGCATCTGACGAAGAGTATGCTTTACCGCCTCGTAAACGTACGTTTGCAAACGGTATTGAGCCTCGTGAACCTATGGTATTAACGGTAGAGTCGATTGAATTGTCGCAAGCGAAAGCCGCTTCTGCTTATAAAGACCGTTCATCACGACCTTCTCGCCGTCGTTAATCCTCGCTTGTTTTGCTTTATATTAAGGATGTACTGTGAATAGTATTCCAACAGAAATGACCTTCTTTGAACGTTTTGAAGTGGACATTTTGGCTAAAAAGAAAACCATCACTATTCGCGATGAATCTGAAAGCCATTACCAAGTTGGTTCAGTCGTGGACGTGTCTACATACGAAGATGGTCGTTGGTTTTGCAAATTAAAAATCGACGCGGTAACGCCCGTTTTGTTTTCTGAACTAACAGATTTCCATGCAGAGCAAGAAAATATGACATTGCCAGAACTGAAATCTGTCATCCAAGATATTTACCCAAACATAGAGTCTCTCTATGTGGTTACTTATCAACTTGTTGAAGCATGATTATAAACAGAGGCTTTGCAATCATTATCTAGCCTCTGCTATTATCGCGAACGCTTTGTCTCACTATATCGCTCTGTATTGCGGGGTTGGTGAAGCAAAAGCCTCTTAATTTAACTCATCAAAGCTTTCAAAGGCTTTACAACTGACATGTGCTACTTGGTGTGTGGCACCACTGTAAGGAATATTCAATGCCTGTAATTACTCTTCCTGACGGCAGTCAACGTCAATATGACAATGCTGTATCAACTATGGACGTAGCGCTTTCTATCGGTCCTGGCCTTGCTAAGGCTTGTATTGCTGGTCGTGTTGACGGCGAACGTGTTGACGCTTGTGATCTAATTGAAAATGATGCTTCTTTAGAAATCATCACAGCGAAAGACGAAGATGGTCTAGAAATCATCCGTCACTCTTGTGCGCACCTTTTAGGTCATGCGATTAAGCAACTATATCCTGAAGCAAAAATGGCGATCGGCCCAACGATCGACAACGGCTTCTACTACGATATCGATCTTGAGCAATCGCTAACCCAAGAAGATGTTGATGCTATTGAAAAGCGCATGCTTCAACTTGCGAAAACTAAGTATCAAGTCGTTAAGAAAAAAGTGAGCTGGCAGGAAGCACGTGATGCGTTTGAATCACGTGGTGAAACCTACAAAATGGAAATCCTAGACGAAAACGTATCACGCGATGATCGTCCTGGCCTTTACCATCACGAAGAATACATCGACATGTGTCGTGGCCCACACGTACCTAACATGAGCTTCTGCCAGAACTTTAAGCTTCTGAGCGTAGCGGGTGCATACTGGCGCGGTAACAGCGATAACAAGATGCTGCAGCGTATCTACGGTACTGCATTCCAAGACAAGAAGTTGCTAAAAGCACACTTAACGCGTCTAGAAGAAGCAGCAAAACGCGATCACCGTAAAATCGGTAAGCAACTTGACCTGTTCCACATGCAGCAAGAAGCGCCGGGTATGGTTTTCTGGCACCACAACGGTTGGACTATCTTCCGTGAGCTAGAAGTATTTGTTCGTGAGAAACTAACAGAATACGATTACCAAGAAGTGAAAGGCCCATTAATGATGGACCGTGTACTTTGGGAACGTTCTGGTCACTGGGACAAATACGCTGAAGCAATGTTCACGACGAATTCAGAGAACCGTGAATATGCTATCAAGCCAATGAACTGCCCAGGTCACGTGCAAATCTTCAACCAAGGTCTGAAGTCTTACCGTGATCTTCCACTACGTATGGCTGAGTTTGGTGCTTGTCACCGTAACGAACCATCGGGTGCACTTCACGGTATTATGCGTGTTCGTGGCTTTACTCAAGATGATGCGCACATTTTCTGTACAGAAAGCCAAGTACAACAAGAAGTTACATCTTGTATTAAAATGGTATATGATACGTACCAGACATTTGGTTTTAACAACATTGTTGTTAAGCTATCTACACGTCCTGAAAAACGTGTAGGCTCTGACGAAATGTGGGATAAAGCTGAGGCTGACCTAACATTCGCCCTTGAGTCAATGGATATTCCATTTGAGATTCAAGAAGGTGAAGGTGCATTCTACGGTCCTAAGATCGAGTTTACGCTTCACGATTGTTTAGATCGTGCATGGCAGTGTGGTACAGTTCAGCTAGACTTTGCATTGCCAGAGCGCTTAGGTGCAACATACGTGGGCGAAGACAACGAACGTCATACCCCAGTTATGATTCACCGTGCAATTCTTGGTTCACTAGAGCGTTTCATCGGTATTCTTATCGAAGATTATGCAGGCTTCTTCCCAACATGGTTGGCGCCTCAGCAAGCTGTTGTGATGAATATTACTGACAGTCAGTCAGAATATGCTCAAGAAATTGTAAAAAAACTGCAAAAATGTGGAATTAGAGTCAATGCGGACTTGAGAAATGAGAAGATTGGCTTTAAAATCCGCGAACATACTTTGAAGCGAGTGCCTTACATGCTTGTTTGCGGCGACAAAGAAGTCGAAGCAGGCGAAGTAGCAGTTCGAACTCGCAAGGGTAAAGATTTGGGTAAAATGAAGATTGATGACCTTGTTGCATTCTTGCAGCAAGAGATTAGCAGTCGTACGCTTAATGTTTTGGAGGACTAAGGTATTAAAGGCGGAAGAAGAACTCAAGCACCAGTTAAACAAAATGCGCACCGTTTAAACGGTGAAATCCATGGTGTTAGCGAAGTGCGTCTAACGGGAATTGATGGTGAATCAATTGGTGTTGTTTCATTTGTTGAAGCGACTCGTATTGCTAATGAAGCCGGTGTGGATTTAGTTGAAATCAGCCCGAATGCCGAGCCACCAGTTTGTCGTGTGATGGACTATGGCAAGTACCTGTTCGAAAAGGCGAAGGCTGCTAAAGAGCAAAAGAAAAAGCAAAAACAAATCCAGATCAAGGAAGTTAAATTCCGACCTGGTACAGACGAAGGCGATTATCAGGTAAAACTACGCAACCTGACTCGCTTTTTAGAAGAGGGCAACAAGGGTAAAGTCACACTACGTTTCCGTGGTCGTGAAATGGCCCATCAGAATCTTGGTATCGAGCTTCTGAATCGTATTAAGGCAGAACTAGAAGACCTAGCGGTCTGCGAAAGCTTCCCTAATCGAGTTGAAGGTCGTCAAATGACGATGATGCTTGCCCCTAAGAAGAAGTAATTACGGCATTAAAGTAGCTAAAAGCGCTGCTCCGGCAGCGCTTTTGTTCGCCTGATTACTAGTTTATTAACTATCAACAATGCGGAGTCTCATCATGCCTAAGATGAAATCCAACAAAGGCGCAGCTAAGCGCTTTAAAAAAACAGCTGGTGGCTTTAAGTTTAAGCACGCTACAAAACGTCACATCCTGACTAAACGTACTACTAAGAACAAACGTCAGCTTCGTCCAAACGCTATCCTTCCTAAGTGTGAAGTGGCAGCTGTTGCACGTATGCTTCCGTTCGCTTAATCGTTTTTAGTTTTATTTTTATTATTTTAGTTAGGAGTCTCCTATGCCTCGCGTAAAACGTGGTGTACAAGCGCGTGCACGTCACAAGAAAGTTCTTAAACAAGCTAAAGGTTACTACGGTGCACGTTCACGTGTTTACCGCGTAGCTTTCCAAGCTGTTACTAAAGCTGGTCAATACGCTTACCGTGACCGTCGCAACAAGAAACGTACTTTCCGTCAACTTTGGATTGCACGTATCAACGCTGCTGCTCGTCAAAATGGCATGTCTTACAGCCGTCTAATCAATGGCCTTAAGAAAGCATCTATTGAAATCGATCGTAAGATCCTTGCTGATATCGCAGTATTCGACAAAGCTACTTTCACAGTACTTGTTGAAAAAGCGAAAGCTGCACTGTAATTTCAGTCCAGTTTGATTTTGAAAAGGAGAGCCTCGGCTCTCCTTTTTTTATACCTGAGATTCCTTCCCCGTAGCGAAATTCATACTCAGTACTGCTTCTGAATTCAGTCCGTCTCTCAGAGAGATAGCGAATAATCTTTCAATCTATACCTATCAGGGTATTTTTTTAAACAAACAAACCTATTTCTTACAAATCAGTTTGGTTTTAGACGCTTGTTTCTTTAGTATGTATCGTTACGCGAATTTATATCTCCCTTATGGACGCCACCTGTGGGTGGATGAGGAAATGATGCAACATCTAGACGAGATTATTGCCGACGCAACGGCAGCTATTGAGCAGGCTGATTCTTTAGTCGCTCTGGACGAAGTCCGAGTTCAGTACCTAGGTAAAAAGGGTCACTTAACCCTTCAACTACAACAACTAGGTAAACTACCACCAGAAGAGCGTCGCACTGCTGGTCAAGAAATCAATAAAGCTAAGCAAGCCGTTCAAGGACTGCTAGTGGCTCGTAAAGATGCCCTACAACGCGCAGAACTAGAAACAAAACTTGCAGCTGAAACGATTGACGTGACTATGCCTGGCCGTCGTATTGAAAACGGTGGTATTCACCCTGTTACTCGTACGATCGAACGTATTGAAAGCTTCTTTGGTGAGCTTGGCTTTACAACTGAAGCTGGTCCTGAAATCGAAGATGCTTTCCACAACTTCGATGCATTAAACATTGCAGAAGATCACCCAGCACGTACGGATCACGATACTTTCTTCTTTAACCCAGATTTGATGCTTCGTACGCACACATCTGGTGTTCAGATCCGTACATTGGAAGCAAGTCAGCCGCCACTACGTTTTATCGCACCTGGCCGTGTTTACCGTAACGATTACGATCAAACACACACACCAATGTTCCACCAAGTGGAAGGTATGCTAGTTGACGAAAACGTGAACTTTGCACAGCTTAAAGGTGTTCTGCATGACTTCCTATGCAACTTCTTTGAAGAAGAAGTGGAAGTACGTTTCCGTCCATCTTACTTCCCATTCACTGAGCCTTCTGCAGAAGTAGACGTGAAAGGCAAAAACGGTAAATGGTTAGAAGTACTTGGTTGCGGTATGGTTCACCCGAACGTACTTCGCAGTGTAGGTATCGATCCTGAGAAATACTCTGGTTTCGCATTTGGTATGGGCGTTGAGCGCCTAACTATGCTTCGTTATGGTGTAAACGATTTACGTGCGTTCTTCGAGAACGACCTTCGTTTCCTAAAACAATTTAAGTAATCCAGAGGTTTAATCACTATGAAATTCAGCGAATCTTGGCTTCGTGAGTGGGTTAGCCCTTCGGTTACGACTGACGAACTAACTCACCAAATTACAATGGCTGGCCTAGAAGTAGACGACGTTCTACCTGTAGCAGGTTCATTTACTGGCGTTAAAGTGGGTCAGGTTGTTTCTTGTGAACAACACCCTGATGCAGACAAACTACGTGTGACTAAAGTTGATGTTGGTGCTGAAGAGCTTCTAGACATCGTATGTGGCGCGTCTAACTGTCGTCTTGGTATTAAAGTCGCGGTTGCTACTGTTGGTGCAGTACTTCCTGGTGATTTCAAAATCAAGAAAGCGAAACTACGTGGTCAACCATCTCACGGTATGCTTTGTTCATTTTCTGAGCTGGGTATCGATGTTGAGTCTGACGGTATTTTAGAATTAGCAGAAAGTGCAGTACTAGGTACTGATTTCCGTGAATTCCTAGGTCTAAACGACGTTACTGTTGATGTTGATCTAACGGCAAACCGTGCTGATTGTTTCAGTATTCGTGGTCTTGCTCGTGAAGTCGGTGTTCTAAACCGTGCTGACGTGACTGAGCCTGCTGTTGACGCTGTTGCAACATCGATTGAAGACACAGTTGCTATCGAAGTTAAAGCATCTGAAGCTTGTCCTCGTTACCTAGGTCGTGTTGTTAAAAACGTGAACGTGAAAGCTGAAACGCCACTATGGATGCAAGAAAAACTGCGTCGCTGTGGTATTCGCTCTATCGATCCTGTTGTTGATATCACTAACTTTGTTCTACTTGAACAAGGTCAGCCTATGCACGCATTCGATCTAGCGAAGATCGAAGGTGGTATCGTAGTACGTATGGCAGAGCAGGGTGAGAAACTGACTCTTCTAGACGGTACTGAAGCTGAGCTAAACGCAGACACACTTGTTGTTGCAGACCACACTAAAGCGCTAGCAATTGCTGGCATCTTTGGCGGTGCTGATTCGGGCGTAAACAATGAGACTCAAGATGTTCTTCTTGAGTGTGCATTCTTTGCACCTGACCACATTCGTGGTCGCGCACGTAGCTACGGTCTACACACTGACTCTTCTATGCGTTTTGAGCGTGGTGTGGATTTCGCACTACAGCACAATGCAATGGAGCGCGCGACTCAACTGCTAGTTGAAATCTGTGGCGGTGAAGTAGCACCTGTTGTTGGCGTTGAATCTGACGCTGATTTACCTAAGCCAAACACAGTTGCGCTACGTCGTACTAAGCTAGATAACCTACTAGGTCACCACATCGAAGATGCTGACGTTGTAGAGATCTTAGAGCGCCTAGGTCTAACAGTTGAAACAACAACTGAAGGTTGGACTGCGACTGCACCAACATGGCGTTTTGATATCGCAATCGAGCAAGACCTAATTGAAGAAGTTGGTCGTATCTACGGTTATGATAATATTCCTAATCAAGCACCTGTTGCTGCACTAAACATGAATGATCATAAAGAAGCTAACCTACCGCTTAAGCGCGTACGTGATCTTCTTGTTGACCGTGGTTACCACGAAGCAATTACTTATAGCTTCGTAGAGCCAGAGCAACAAACTCTGATTGTTCCTGGTGTTGAGCCACTAGTACTACCATTCCCAATTTCAGCAGACATGTCAGCAATGCGTCTTGGTCTAATCCAAGGCTTGCTAAACACTGTTGTTCACAACCAGAAGCGCCAGCAGCCACGTGTTCGTTTATTTGAATACGGCCTACGTTTCATCCCTTGTGAAACAGCTGAAAATGGCATGCGTCAAGAACCTATGCTTGCTGGCGTTATTGCTGGTAACCGTAGCGAAGAGCACTGGGACATTGAGAGCAACACTGTTGATTTCTTCGACCTAAAAGGTGACTTGGAAGCGGTTCTTGAGCTAACAGCTAACGATGTAGCCTTTGGCTTCAAGTCAGCGAAGCACCCGGCACTTCACCCTGGCCAAACAGCAGCAATTGTTGTTGATGGCAAAGAGGTTGGTGTAATTGGTACAGTTCACCCAGAACTTGAGCGTAAGTTTGGCCTTAACGGTCGTACTGTCGTATTCGAAATAGAGTGGAGTGCTATCAACTCTCGTGAACTACCAGAAGCCGCTGCTGTTTCTAAATTCCCTGCAAACCGTCGCGATATCGCGGTTGTTGTAAGCGAAGATGTTGCTGCTGGTGACGTTGTTGAAGCTTGTCGTGCACACGGTGGTGAACTACTAACAGGTGTTAACTTGTTTGATGTTTACCGTGGTAAAGGTGTAGAGGAAGGTAATAAGAGCCTTGCTATCGCACTTTCACTGCAATCAACAGAGCGCACACTAGAAGAAGCCGATATTGCAAATGCAGTAGAAGCAATTGTTGCAGCGCTTGCTGAGAAGTTTAATGCGTCGCTACGCGATTAATACTTTACGCTAGGTTACCAGTAGGCAGCCAAAGCGAGAGAATAGTTTTAGAGGGTGACTTGTTTATCAAGTCACCCTTTTTTTATTCCGAAAATTTACGCTATAGGGATATAAGGTATCGCAACAATTGAATAGACGTTGAGTTTTGATTGTTTTTTGTATCAATATTCCTGAGGCGGATACGGGGGCGGGTAGTATTGGGGATTAAAACATATTACTTAGCTCCTAATAGAGCGTTGTAAGCGTTCTATATAAGTCTTTGTTTTCGAAATGCAGCTAAAAATAGTGATTTTTTTTGATCTGTTTCTCAAATTCTCTAAGAGATTGATAGTTGGTTATTTTTGCTGTTTTCTGTATGTAAAGTGGCTGATAATGCTATATGTTGCTGATTATATAGCATTTATTCTCGGTTTTGTGGTTTGATAAGCATGGGCGAGCGTATTGAAATTAAGCATTATTTTGCGAATTAGTCTGTTATTTTCACGTTTGCATAGTGAAAAAAGTTGGCGAAAATCAGCAAGTTGGCTTAAACTTGACTACAGTTGAGCTTGAGCAAGACCTTATCAAATTGCAATCGAGGGTTTACGCACTCTGATTAGGTTTCAAGTCAACAAACCCATTAACAGTGATACATAACTTGAGTTATGTACGCTATCCATTCAACTTAGTCTTGAGGGAGTTATCTATGGCGCTCACAAAAGCCGATTTGGCTGAGAACCTGTTTGAAAATGTGGGATTAAGCAAACGGGACGCCAAGGATACGGTGGAAGTCTTTTTTGAAGAAATCAGAAAAGCACTAGAAAACGGCGAGCAAGTGAAGTTATCTGGCTTCGGTAATTTCGACCTTCGTGATAAAAATCAACGTCCGGGACGAAATCCTAAAACGGGTGAAGATATTCCAATTTGTGCGCGTCGTGTTGTGACTTTCCGTCCTGGCCAAAAACTAAAAGCGCGTGTTGAAAATATCGAGATCGAAAAATAACAGCTTTTAGCGATGAATACTGAGTAACCCAAACGAACGTGAAGATTCGTTTGGGTTTTCTTTTATCGGGCTGATGCTTTTAATACTAACCCCCATTCCAACCCCTTTAATTTTACTGCTTCTCTTTTCTTGCTAAATCACACCTTAATGTTGCGCTTGTTTACTGTTGCTTAACATTCTTGTAATGTCGATATGTATGATATGTCGAATAAACAAGGAGGTTGTCGATGTCATCACTAGATCGGGTCAAGGCTGGAGAGTTTTTATCTGCAACGCTTGATATGGACAGTGTGTTTGTTGGCGGTGAATGGCAACTACAGTCAGGCGTTTCTTTTCAGCTACGTTCACGTGGTGTCTTAATTATAGAGCCTAATGTTATATCAAGGTTTACGAAAAGCATTATTGTATCTGCAGGGGTGCATGGTGATGAAACGGGTCCTATAGAGCTACTACAACAACTCAGTGGCGAGATACTGAAAGGTTTATTTGAGCCTGCTCATCGCCTTCTCTTCATTATTGCGCATCCTGAAGCGACGTTGGCGCATACCCGCTTTATTGCGGAGAATATGAATCGTTTATTTGCTCACCGTAATGAACCGAATAATATCGACCGTAAAATAGCGAATACTCTTCAGCAAGAAGTCGATCACTTTTATCAGGGTAGTGATATAGCTGATGTACAGGACGGTGTATCACGCTGGCACTTAGACTTGCATAGTGCAATCCGAGACTCAGCCCATTATACATTTGCGGTTAGCCCTTATAGTGCTTACCCAACACGCAGTAATGCACTATTTGCCTTCCTAGAACAGGCGGAAGTTGAAGCTGTATTATTGTCTCGCGCCGACTCACCGACCTTTAGTTGGTACAGTGCATCTAAATATGGTGCGCAAGCGTTAACAATGGAATTAGGGCGGGTTGCTAAATTAGGCGAAAATGATCTTGAGCGTCTTAGTGCTTTCGATTGTGCATTACGTGTACTGTTACAACATGAAGAACAACCTTATAGCTGGCAAGGTAGCAAGCTTATTGTATATAAAGTGACGCGTACGATTACGAAACTAAGCGATGACTTTAATTTTAACTTTCCTGCTTCTCAGGCCAACTTTACTTTTTTTGAGCAAGGCTGCTTACTTGGACAGGATCAAGACAAGCAATACTTTTCATTAGAAGGGGGTGAAGCGGTAGTGTTCCCTAACCCCAATGTCGCGCTTGGTCAGCGAGCTTGTTTGCTGGTACAACAAGCCGCTGTCACTGCTGAAGGGCAAATTAAAGTCGTTTGATCAGTCGAAGTCAGCGATAGCCGTTAACTATTGTTACGTCATTAGCTGTAGATGTTACTGTCTGAGCTGTAGAGACGCTTGTCAGTAAGTTGGTTTCCAAATGAATACGTTATAGCAATAGCTTTCAGCGTGTAACACCTTGATAGCACGAGTGCTTCGCTCGTGCTTTCCATTTTGTGGCTTTAATTGTATTGTTACGCCATCATTTTATTACACGTCGGCCCATGCAACTTAACGACCTTATACACCGCCAGCAATTACGCTGGAAAGCATGTAGTTTTGTTATTGTCTTACTTCTATTACTGGCCTCTTTTTTTGCTTTGTCCGTAGGTGAACTTTGGATTTTGCCTTGGGCACCCAGTGGCGATCTTGAAGCGCAATTACTCTATCAGTTACGTTTCCCACGATTGTTAGCGGCATTAATGATAGGGGCAGCTCTAGCATCGTCTGGTGCGGTACTACAAGTGTTACTAGGAAACCCTTTAGCAGAACCAGGTGTGCTTGGGATCTCTGGTGGGGCTAGTTTAGCCTTAGTTTTATTACTCTTTTTTGCTCCCGTCGATCCTACAGCCAGCATGACGATGAGTGCCGCTATGTTTGGGGCACTGACATTCACCTTGATTTTAGTTGGGCTGTCGCGTGGTGGTCGGGTCTCAACCGCGAAGTTATTATTGATAGGGGTTGCACTCGGTATTCTATCGGGCGCAGTGGTGACTTGGGCGTTCTACTTCAGCACCGACCTGAGTTTACGTCAGCTCATGTATTGGCTGATGGGCAGCGTTGGCGGAGTAAGTTGGTCACAATTGTCGATTGGTATGCTCGTCGTGCCAGTATTACTTTGGTTGTGCACTCGCGGAAAACAACTCGATGTATTAATGCTTGGCGAGGTACATGCGAAACAGCTAGGTTTAGATGTAGTTAAACTGCGCTGGAAGCTAATTATGGTTGTTTCGCTATTAGTTGGGGCATCGGTAGCCTTAGGCGGAATTATTGGCTTCATTGGGCTTGTGGTTCCTCATCTACTACGTCTAGCACTTGGTACAGAGAACCGTTATCTATTACCGCTGTCGGCCTTGAGTGGTGCGCTTTTGCTCGCTTTTGCTGACACGATCTCACGGATAGCCTTGTCATCTGCTGAACTGCCTGTTGGCGTAGTGACAACGACGATTGGTGCGCCAGTTTTTGTTTGGATGCTGCTGCGTTCTCATATTGATTAAGTGATGCTATGACAATTATTAGTGCAAAAAATCTCGCGATGCCACCTCGGTTGTTACCTGTCTCTTTTTCGTTGTCAGCTGGAGAGATTTTACATTTGATAGGCCCTAATGGCAGTGGGAAAAGCACGGCGATTTCATTGTTATCGGGCTTATTTTCTGCTGATGGTGATATCCAGTTTTTAGGGGGGAATATCGGAAGTTATGATTACCCATCACTAGCGCAGCGTCGCTGCTATTTATCGCAGCAAGATCGTCCTGCTTTTTCAGTCGCTGTGTACCATTATTTAGCGCTGGCGACGTCAGCGTTAGTTAATGTTAACGCGGTACAGTTACAAGTAGCCATTAATGAGATCTGTGATGCGTTAGGGATCAACGACAAACTGAATCGAAATATTCAGCAACTATCCGGTGGTGAGTGGCAACGTGTCCGTTTAGCGGCAGCTTGCTTACAAGTATGGCCAGCCATTAATCCCGATGCAAAACTACTGCTATTAGATGAACCTGCAGCAGCGCTTGATATTGGGCAAGAAGCGGCAATGTATCGATTGGTGAAGAAAATTGCGCGGCAAGGTATTGCGGTTATTATGGCCAACCATGACCTTAATCGCACGCTTACAGAAGCTGATCAGGTGATTTTACTGAATAACGGTTCTTGTGTTGCGAAAGGAACACCAGACGAGGTAATGACCGCAGAACGGTTAACTGATATTTTTGCAACCAATGTATACCGCACCGAAATAGAAGGGCGTAGCTGCTTGTTGTTTAGAGACTAAAGCTGATTATAAATAGCGCAAGATACAATGAAGGCAACGTGATTAGCGTTGCCTTTTTTATTGGTTATTTTTCTGTGTAAACCTTACATCTAAGACAGAGAGGGTTAGCTTGTTTTGAATTGCCCAACCAGCTGTTTTAGCTCTTCGCCCGCTTCATTTAGTTCAGAAACAACATGTTCAGAATCACTATTGGATTGAATAAGATGACTGACAATATCTTGTATTGAAATCATATTTCTGTTGATTTCATCGGTTACTGAACTTTGCTCGGTTGCTGCTGTGGCGATATGGCTGGTCATATCATTGATAGCTTCGACAGCGCCAGTCACAGAAGAAAGGCTTTCTGTAATCGAGTTAGCAGCACCGACTGCTTCTGTACACGTATTTTGGCTGTGATCCATTGAACTAACAGCATGAGCAACAAGCGCATGTAATTCATCAAGCATCTCTTTGATTTCTTTAGTGCTTGTTTGCGTACGGCTGGCGAGGCCGCGGACTTCATCGGCTACCACAGCAAAACCACGACCTTGTTCACCGGCACGAGCTGCTTCAATGGCGGCATTCAGTGCTAGTAGGTTGGTTTGTTCTGCAATTTCACCGATAACTTTTAATACATTATCAATTTTCTGTGATTGTTGGTTTAGTGAATCAATATGTTTTGCTGCTTGATCAACTTCATCGACCAAAGCTGTTATTGAAGCAACCGAGGTATCAACACGTTGCTGTGCAAGCTGTGAATCTTGGCTGGCATTGCTGGTTGCGTTGGCCACTTCATTAGCATTGATCGCCACTTCACTGGCTGCAGAACTCATTTCTGTCACGGCGGTGACCACTTGTTCTGTTTCGTTATTGTGGTCGTGAAGTTGCTGCGTTAGACCTTGTGTTTGTTGATGGATACTCCCAGCAGCGCGACCAACATTTTCTGTTACATCAGAAACTTGTTTAATGATGGTTTGTAGCTTGGCAACAAAGCGGTTGAATGCATTGGCAAGGTCAGCAATTTCATCTTCACCTTGAACATTGAGACGACGGGTTAAATCACCCTCACCATCGGCAATGTCATTTAAGGTATCAACCATATTTTGTACTGGTGTTGTAATGCGGTTGGCACTAAACAGCACTAAAATAATGGTAATAATAGCTAGGATAACTGAGCTGATTAGCACTAGCTCAAAGCGCTCTTGCGTAGCGAGTTCAGCCGTTGCACGGTAGGTTGCCACTTCCTCTGTAATATCATCAATGTACAAACCAGTACCAATAAACCAGTTACCGTTATTTACGCCAGCAGCATAGCTTAACTTAGGTTGTGGCTGTCCATTTGCTGTTTTTGGATAGCTGTATTCAACAAAACCACCACCATTACGTGAGGCGCTAATTAAACCTTGGATATAAGCAACACCATTTACGTCACGGGCATTGATACTATTAGAGCCGTGCTTATTGGGTGCCGTTGAATGCACAATATTGGTGCCTTTCATGTCATAGATGAAAAAGTAACCTGAGTCTTCATCAGCAAAGCGGATAGGAGAGAGAAGCGTACGGATTTTATCAATCGCTTCTGTTTTGTTTGGTGTTGTTTGAAGTATGTTATCAACAGAGTGCTTGATGATCGTTGTTGCATCTTCAAGCTGAAATTTCCGTTCTGAAATGAGTCGTTCTTGATAGTGAACCACTTCATCATTTAATGCATTTTGTTCTAACGTTACGATCAATCCAATTGCGACTGCCAAAGTGACAAATAGAGGGAGCAAACTGAGCAATAAAAGTTTGCTCTTTAACTTCAATTTCTTCATAACAACACGCCTAATTATAGTATTTATGATTCCTATAGGAATGAAATATGCATTCCTAGTATCTATATCGTCATAAAAATGCTTTGCTTTATAGTATGTTGTTTTGTTTTTGTGAGTTTGATGAGGCTAATCGACTGATGGGATGAGTGTTTGTGTAACAAAGACGGCCAGTTATCTAGGCACTGGCCGTCTTTGGTCACATTTTTGGCGTTACATCGTCCACAGAAGCAGAGCGAGGATCTGTGGCGACAAAATACGTAAGCACATAACGAGTGGATATACCGTTGCATAAGAGAGGGCTGCAGCGCCACTGGTACTGTGGATATTATTCGCAAAAGCTAACGCGGGTGGATCTGTCATTGAACCAGCAAGCATGCCGCAGATTGTCAGATAGTTTAGCTGGCCGAATAAGCGAGCAAGCACACCGACGCTGATCAATGGAATTAAAGTAATCACCATACCGTAACCCATCCAACTAAGCCCATCACCGTTGACGAGTGTTTCGACAAAGCCTCCGCCAGACTTTAAACCTACGACGGCAAGGAATAAAACAATACCAATCTCACGTAATGCTAAGTTAGCGCTTGGTGGCATGAACCAATAGAGTTTGCCAATACTGCCTACTCGAGCAAGGATAAGTGCAACGATTAATGGGCCGCCGGCAAGGCCCAACTTTATTGCTGCAGGAAATCCCGGAAGGTAGAAAGGAATAGAACCTAATAGCACGCCTAAACCTATGCCGATAAAGACAGGCAGCATCTGAACTTGTTGAAGCTTTTGATGCGCGTTACCAACAATACCACTGACGGCTTCGATCGCCTCGTGTCGACCCACTAAATTCAGAATGTCACCAAACTGTAAGGTGGTTTGGCTAGTCGGTACTAGTTCGACACCAGCACGGTTTAAACGAGAAACAACGACATCGTATTTTTCTTTTAGCTCTAAATCATGGATTTTCTTACCCAGTACGATTTCATTGGTGACCACTAAGCGCTGTACACGCAGCTCAGTACCGCGTGTAGACAGCGAGGCATCGACTTCCTCACCTATCACTAATTGCGCTTTTCTAAGGGCGTGTTTTTCGCCTACAAGATGCAGTAAATCGTTAACTTCAATTGTAGAATCTGGTCGAGGAACATTGAGGTGCTCCCCCCGTTTTAATCGTGAGCATACAATGTCACCATCTGTGAGTGCTGGGACATCTTTTAGCATTAGCCCGCTAAGGTTGGTGTTTTTCACAGCGACATTAATGGTATGAAGGGTTTGCTTTCTTTGGCCGTTGTTCGCTTCAAACTCATCAGCTTCTTTATCTATATCGACTCGAAAAGCTAAACGTAGCATCCACATGGTGAGTAAAATACCGCAGATCCCAAATGGATAAGCCACAGCATAGCCCATACCCGTCAGATCAAGCATGTTCTCTTGTGCGCCCAATTCGCTCAATATTTGCTGTCCAGCCCCTAACGACGGTGTATTGGTTACCGCCCCCGAGAAAACCCCGAGAATAATAGGTAAGGGAACGTCGAAGATTTTATGAAGTGCAATGGCGACTAGGCAACCCATAATAACAATAAGCGCGGCAAAACCATTGAGCTTTAAACCAGAGCTACGTAAGGAGGCAAAGAAGCCGGGGCCGACTTGAATCCCAATTGTATACACGAACAGGATCAGCCCAAATTCTTGGATGAAGTGCAGGGTATGTGAATCGAGACCGATGCCCCATGAGTCAGTAAAGTGACCAACGAAAATGCCGCCAAACAGCACACCGCCAATCCCTAAACCCACACCATAGATCTTCCAGTTCCCAATCCATAAGCCCAGCACAGCAACCAGCGCAAGAATGCTGATCGATAGTGCAATATCACTCATGATGAGTCTCCATTTTAGTAAAACAATCCGTTTAAACTTCGTTGGGGATAGCGAGTATTCGCGAACAGCGAAAAGGGCTTGCGCCAGGGGTAGTGAACTGGGACTCAGTAGGCACTGATTTCGCGGAGGCGAAAGGAGTAAGTAGGGAGTAACGCCGATCTACAGCTGGTGTGTCCTAAGCTTAAATTTTTGGCTAACCATTTGTTAAGTGATAAAAGTCAGTGGGTTGCCTGCTACCGTTAAAGTTAATAAACAATAAATACCTTAAAAAAAGCGCAGTGTTAAGGTTTGTCATACATATGTGTGGTGGTCGGCACAAAGGAAGTAATGTTTTGTTACATTTTGCGAGGGCGGCATGATTTCACGATGACAACATCGTGGGTTAGTAATGACTTTTTCTGTAAATAGCATAAGTTTAGTTGTCGTACTGCTACTCAATTATCCACAAAATGGAGCGAGTAGGGTATGTCGACATGTAACTGATGGCGTAACTGAATCGTATTTTTG
>NZ_NOIF01000017.1 GCF_002265265.1 Photobacterium sanguinicancri | reverse complement strand
ATGACAATTATATGTAAAAGCAAATTACAAATATGTGAAAAAAAATAACGAAATATACTTTCATTACCTGAGCGTTTGTTATACAGTTAGCAACGTAGGGTACAGAGGTAAGATGTTCTATCTTTCAGACCTTTTGTTTCACGTTATTGGATTTGGCTGATTCAGCCGCCCTGGTCTTTTGACTGGGGCGTTTTTTATTGGGCCAACTAAAATTGATGTTATCACCTACATCCTTCTTTTTTCCTCATTCCTTTTCTTTATTACCTAAACAGCCTTACGTCTGCTTTCAAGCCAGCGGTATCAGTCACTCACTCTATTAATACACTTTTGGATAAGAACACTTTAATCGCACCTTTAATATGAGCATAGTTACATACAAAAACTTAGTTGCAGTGCATTCGAATAAAAATTAGAGCAATTACTTTAATTTAAATATTGATACGGTATAATGGCCCCAGCTTCTTGTTCATATTTGTATTAAGCAATGCGATCATTTGTCGCTTTGTTTACAAAGACATGAAATAGCCACCCACATTTTAGCGGTGGCTTTTTTTTGCCTGAAATTTGAGTTATGTAATAAAATTTCACTTGGGTATGCCGAGTGACTTGTTTTTAGTTTGCTTAATTTGTAATAAATAACAACTGAAAGGGTTTTGTCGGTCAAGTCACTAAAAGGTGATGTTTTGGCTGTAGACTAGTGATAAAGCCTGAGGTATAGCTGTTGGAAATATCAACAAAGGTAGGACAAAAAACTTGCGTTGGGGGGGGAAATCATTGATCCTTTTTGTATAAAAATAAAAAAACCTCCTATTTCTCTCCCGTTGCCCCACCATGCTGGTGGGGAATTTTTATTGCTCTGTCCTTAGAGCAATAAATAGCAGTACACGTTGAATTAATCGTCCGTGTTCTCGCTGATTTGTTCTGCGTCATCTTCTGCTAAAAATGCTTGTTGGCGCTCTAGTTCCGGCGTAAACCATTCAGTTAGTTTTGCACGTACTTGAGCAACACCTAAGCCTTTCAGTGATGAGAAAAACTCGACTTGAACATCGCCACCAAAGGCTAATGAGTCTTTACGGGTTTTCATCAGTTGCTGCTTACGCGCACCGCTTTTCAGTTTGTCTGCTTTTGTTAACAAAACAAGCACTGGTAGGCGGCTCTCGACAGCCCACAAAATCATTTGTTGGTCGAGATCTTTCATTGGGTGACGGATATCCATCAGCACCACTAAGCCTTGTAAACATTCACGTTTTTGCAGGTATTCACCTAATGCACGTTGCCACTTCTTTTTAAGTTCAAGCGGTACTTGTGCAAAGCCGTAGCCTGGTAAATCGATCAGGTTACAACCCGGCGTGACTTCAAACATATTGATCAGCTGAGTACGACCTGGAGTTTTAGACGTACGCGCTAAACCTTTCTGGTCAGTCAGACGGTTAAGTGCGCTTGACTTACCAGCATTCGAGCGACCAGCAAATGCGATTTCAGCACCAGCGTCAGTAGGCAAGTGGCGAATATCAGGTGCACTTGTGATAAAACGTGTATTTCTATAGTTGAGAAGTTGATTCACTGTTAACTCCGTCAAGTCTTCATGTAGTCGACTGATTACTTTTATGTGAAATTGTGTAAAATATATCTAACCGTGCTCGGTTTGTGGTCGATTGTATACCATGTTGCTGAGCATTACTTGTGGTACTGGAAGCTCAATAATTATAAACGGAATGTCATGAAGAAATTAGTATTGATATTGTCTCTTCTTGCCAGTTGCTCAGCCTGGGCCCAGGGAGACGCAGAGGCAGGGAAAGCGAAAGCTGCGACATGTGCAGCTTGTCATGGTGCAGATGGAAATAGCATTATGGCGCAATACCCTAAAATTGCTGGTCAGCACCCTGGCTATTTGGAAAAGCAGCTGAAAGAATTTAAGTTAGGTATTACCTCTGGTGGTCAACAAGGTCGTAACGATCCTGTGATGAGTGCAATGGCGATGCCGTTATCAGAACAAGATATGTCAGATCTTGCTGCATACTATGCATCTTTACCTATTTCAGAAAGCACCACCCCTGAGTCTTCGATTGAAATTGGTCAACAACTTTACCGTTTTGGTGATGCCGAGCGTGGTATTGCTGCATGTACGGCGTGTCATGGCCCACGTGGTAATGGTACAAGCTTGTCTGGCTTCCCTAAAATTTCAGGTCAGAATGCGGAATACGTAAAACTGCAGCTGGAAAAATTCCGTGCAGGTCAGCGCCAGAATGATATGAACACCATGATGCGTGCGGTTGCCGCAAAACTGAGCGATGGCGAAATTACCGCACTATCGCAGTATGTTGGTGGATTACACTGATTGATGACCAGTGTGAAAAAAGCAGCTTCGGCTGCTTTTTTTGTATCTAAAGAACGGTATTTGCTCTGAGTGTTATCTTAAATATGCGAATGACTGTCTAGTGTGTGCGAGATCGGCCATTCATGGCGGTTGTTCAAGCTGAATAAATGAAAGCCAATAGAAGTAAATTTCTTTATTTATAAAGAGTTAGGTTTATTGTAAAAATATTACAGTAACTCCTTCTTTTATAGTGCCTTGTTTGGTGTTGGTATTCGCGTAAAGTTACCCCTGTCGACAAGGAATGCGGCAAGGGAACAGGAAGCGCCATTGATTGGCATGAGCAGGAGCTCGAAGGATACAAGGCAGTCTGGTTCGGAGACCAAATAATTCGCAGGATGCGATTGGATACCTAGGACGGGACTCAAGGATTACGCGAAAGCGTGAGACAGATACATGAAGGAATCGTGTATCCACATGGATGGTGAAATTTGTTATCAGGACGATAACACGCAAAAGGAAAGCCAGCTTAGGATGAGCTGAAGACACAGGATGTGTAAAGGACAGTGAAAATTCATCAGGATGATGAAGAACAACAATTTTTGGCAGGGAAAGCACCAATAACAAAAGGATTATTGTCGAACCGGGATGTTTTTATACTGGTTATGGACGACTAGACAGAATTTAGCCAGCGATGGCAACTCATAGAGCGATAGGCGAAAGCCTGTCGCTTTTTTCTTTATGGCGTTTCTGTTATGTTTCTGCCCATTCTTTGCTAAGAGGAGGGAGTCATCATGCAGGCATGTCCACTTTGTCACAATGTTGCGGCTGTGGCCTTTTTTGAGGATCGTCTCAGGCCGTATTTTCAGTGCCAGCAGTGTGCATTAATTTTTGCCGACCCCGCCTTCCAGTTATCTGCAGAGCAAGAAAAAAAGGTGTATCAACAACACCAAAATACCCCTTTAGATCAGGGCTATCGTCAATTTTTAAACCGTTTAGCTATCCCCTTAGTGACCAAACTAACAGCCCCTCCTTTATATGGGCTTGATTTTGGCAGTGGTCCGGGGCCGACATTATCCATAATGTTGAGCGAGATGGGGTATAATATGACGATATATGATCCCTATTTTGCTTATGAACCTGCAGTATTAAGGCAACAGTATGATTTTGTTACCTGTACTGAGGCAATTGAGCACTTTAATACGCCTGCTAAGGAATGGGGGCAGCTAGTGAATATGGTTAAAACCGGCGGTTGGCTGGGCATTATGACCAAACTAGCACCTAGTACTGATGATTTCGCACATTGGTATTATAAAAACGACCCAACCCATGTGAGCTTCTTCAGCCGTGAGACGTTCCGCTACTTAGCGCAACGTGACGGACTGGAAGTTGAATTTGTTGGCAATGATGTAATTTTGCTGAGGAAGACCCAGTAATGACTCGTAAGAAAAGAGCCCGTAAAGTCGGCAGTGAAGGCCCTGCGGTATATCGCGAAAAAACAGCTTCGCAAAGTGAACTTGATGCTCGTAAGCGTCAGAAAGATAAAAAGCGTAAAGGTTTAAAATCAGGTAGCCGTCACTCTGCGGGTCTTGATGAGCAACAAAAAGGCAATGGCCGTGGAAAAGATCCACGTCTAGGCAGCAAAAAATTGGTCCCTCTGGTTGTGGATACGAAGCCAAAGAGCAAGAAAGAGCGTCGTCTAAGTGCTGAGCAAGAGCTTGCGATGCTAGAAAACGATGCACAGCTAATGGTATTACTTGACCGTATTGAAGCGGGCGAGTCACTAGGTGCTGGTTTGCAAAAGCAAGTTGATGACAAACTTGATCGTATCGAAAGACTGATGAAGCAACTGGGTCTTCTTGATGAAGAGCCTGTTGAAGAAGTAAAACCTGTCGCGAAAGGCCCTAAATCTGACGACGACCTATTAGATCAGTTTGAAAACATGGGCTTTGACGACTTCGACAAGGAGTAACCCTTGCAGAATATGACACTGTGGTTAGGTCTTGCTGGGAGTATTGTTACAGTACTCGCGTGTTATGCAGGCTATTTGTTATTTAAACTGTACCAACAAACTCAACGCCATAAAGCATTCCTTGTTCGGGCTGAAGCCGAGCAAGGGGAAAAGCTCAAACAGCGAAATGCTACTATTATGGAAAGCGTGTTTATTATCGCTGATGCGGGTAAACAGGCGCAGTGTGATATGTCGGAAGTCTCTATTCGACTGTATAAGCTGATGGAAGTATTACAGGCTGAAAAGGCAATTAATTTTGCTCTCTCATACCCTGCAATGTATGAACTTTATCAAGTGGTGAAAGACATGCCACGCGGTGAGGCTCGTAAGATCCTCCAGAAGCAAGAGCGCATGAAGCTAGATTTGGAACGAATGAAAGCCGAAGCGCGTTTGCAAGACAGCATTAAACTCGAGCTTGATGCCATCCTCGCAACGAAATAAAAGCACCGCCTTGATAACACGCAGTGATCAAGGCGGAGTTTATTCTTCTTATAACACGCAAGTGTTCTACATCTTTACTGACTTGTGGCACACTTAGCCATTAACAAAATCCCTACACTATTGGAATTACGCCATGTCGAACGAGCAGATTATTTGGGATCAGGCACTGATCGAAAAGTATAACTATTCAGGGCCACGTTACACCTCATACCCAACCGCACTGGAGTTTCATGAAGACTTCACCGAGGCGGCGTTTGACAGCGCGTGCGTACAATACCCTGACCGTAAACTGTCGTTGTATGTACACATTCCATTTTGTCATAAGCTTTGTTATTACTGCGGTTGTAATAAAATTATTACTCGTCATCAGCACAAAGCGGATCAGTACCTTGATGTGCTAGAGCAAGAGATCCGTCAGCGCGGCAAGACAATGGGCCAACGCCAAGTGAGCCAACTTCACTGGGGTGGTGGTACGCCAACGTTTTTGACTAAGCCGCAAGTGACACGATTAATGACCATTTTGCGCGAGCAATTTAACTTCGACGCTGATGCTGAAATCAGTATTGAAGTTGACCCGCGCGAAATTGAATTGGATATGCTGGATCACCTGCGTAGCGAAGGCTTTAATCGCCTGAGTATCGGTGTACAGGATTTCAATAAAGAAGTGCAGAAACTGGTTAACCGTGAGCAAGATGAAGAATTCATATTTGCCATGGTGCAACGGGCTACAGACCTCGGCTTTCGTTCAACTAACCTCGATCTGATCTATGGTTTGCCAAAACAAAACCAAGCATTATTTGCCGAAACACTGAAGCAAGTACTCGAAATGAAACCGGGACGTCTGTCGGTCTTTAACTACGCACACATGCCTAGCTTGTTTGCTGCTCAGCGTAAAATTAAAGATGAAGATTTACCCGAGGCGAAAGAAAAACTTGCGATGCTGCAAGATACTATTGCGACCTTAACGGGTGAGGGCTACCAGTTTATCGGCATGGATCACTTTGCGTTACCCGATGATGAATTAGCGGTGGCACAGCGTGAAGGTATTTTGCACCGTAACTTCCAGGGCTATACCACCCAAGGCGACTGTGACTTGTTAGGCTTTGGCGTATCTGCAATTTCGATGATTGGTGATTGTTACGCGCAGAACCAAAAAGAGTTGAAAGCGTACTATGCTGATGTGAACGATCATCACCATGCGCTGTGGCGAGGCGTGGGTTTAGACGCTGATGATTTACTACGTCGTGAAGTGATTAAAGCGCTAATTTGTAACTTCCAGTTAGACAAAAAAGCCATTGAGGCTGAGTTTAATCTCGATTTCGATAGCTACTTTGCAGAAGATTTAGCGTTGCTGAAAACCTTCATTAACGATGAATTGGTTACCGTGAGTGATGATCAGATTTTTGTTGAGCTAAAAGGACGCTTATTGATCCGTAATATTTGTATGTGTTTCGATAAGTACCTGCGTGACCGCGCCCGTCAGCAGCAGTTCTCTCGCGTTATCTAGGGTTAAAACCTAAGTTGCAAAAAAGCCGCGTTATCTTAGATAACGCGGCTTTTTTAATGTGCCTTCAAACTTGGTTTAGTTTGAAAACATATTTACGGCGGCTATTAAAGCCAGTACCCCAGCAGCAAAATGGTTAATACCACCTGCGGCTAAATCACTGACGGCTGGCATAGCCACGCTAACTGAAAGTAAACTTTCGAGCATGGAATTTCCCCACAATGACGTTATTTAAACAGTTACCGATAGCAATATCGGTAACTGAAAATTGTAAAGTGGGCGTATTCTACGCGAAATATTGCTATTGAAAACTGTTTTTGCGCAATATTTCATCAATTTATTAAGCGCGCTTGGCCGCTTTATCTTTTAAGTTTTGTTTTTCACTATCCGATAGGAAAGACAGCGCTAGGCCATTAATTTGTGCTTGGCGAATTTGATCTTGGCTCAGACCAACTTTAGGTGCTGCCACTTCGTATTCGTATGGTAACTCTATACCTTCAACAGCAGGATCGTCGGTATTTAGGCAGGCCAGAATACCGTGGTCAAGGAACTGCTTCACAGGGTGAGATTGGTAAGACTCAACGGTACTGGTTTGAATGTTAGACGTTAGGCAAGATTCGATACCTATGTTGTTTTCTGCTAGGTAGTCCATCAGCTTTGGATCGTGCACCGCTTTAACACCGTGGCCGATACGTACCGCGCCCAGTTCTTGAATTGCCTGCCACATACTTTCAGGGCCTGCCGCTTCACCAGCATGCACGGTGACGCGAAGGTTAGCATCGCGTACTTGCTTAAAGTGTTTTACAAATTGATCGCCCGGTTGACCTAATTCGTCACCCGCTAGATCGATAGCCACCAAGTTTTCTTTTTGTGTTAGCAATGCATCTAGCTCTTGTTGGCAAGCATCAATACCAAAAGTACGGCTCATGATACCGATCAGGTTGGCTTGTACGTTGAAGTCACGACAACCTGCTTTTACACCATCAACAACCGCTTCAACCACACCCGCAACAGGTAGGTTATGTTTCATTGCCATGTAGTAAGGTGAGAAGCGTAACTCGGCATAATCGATCTGAGCATTCAGGGCGTCTTCAACGTTTTCGTATGCGACACGGCGACAAGCATCTAAGTCACCCAGTACCGCAACCCCCCAATCTAGCTTAGAAAGAAACGCCACCAAACTTGGTTCAGCTTCGACAATTTGTACATGCGGGCGCAATGCTTCAATGTCATTTGCAGGTAGGGTCATACCAAATTGTTGACCAAGCTCTAAGATAGTTTTGATACGAATATTACCATCAAGGTGACGGTGAATATCGGTAAGAGGAAGGTGCTTAGTAATCATAATTTTGGGTGCCCTAATTGAAGTCTGAGAAAATTTGGTGCGTTATTATACGTAAAGCAGCACAGACTATCAGTATAGTCAGGCCTGATATTCAGCCAACTGATGTGTCTTTCCTGATTTGTTTACCGTTTCTGTTGACCATTCACTCATTGGTTTAGGCTGTGCATAGTAAAAGCCTTGGGCATAGCGGCAACCTAACTGCTTGAGCTTAGTTGCTTGCTCGGCCGTTTCGACACCTTCTGCCACCGTATCAGCTTGAAAGTTGTGTGCAATGCTAATGACGGCGGTGACAATGGCGCTGTAGTTTTCTGTCACCATCATTTGATTGATGAATGAGCGGTCAATTTTAAGGCTATTAAACGGAAGCTGATTTAGGTAAGCCAGGGAAGAGTAACCCGTGCCAAAATCATCGATGGCAATGTGGATTCCTAAGCTTTGAATTTCCTTCAATATCTGTGTTGTCAGTAATGGTTGAGTCACTAAACGTGATTCAGTGACTTCTAAGGTCAAATTTTTCGCAGGAAGTTTGGTTTCTGCTAATACGGTTTCCAGTTGAGCAAGGAATCCAGTTTGTAGCAGTTGGCAGACCGATAAATTCACGTGTAGTAAGAAGTCGGTTGGCCAGTGGCCTTTTTGAATTTGGTCGTAAGTCTGCATACAGGCTTGATGCAAAATTTGGTGGCCAATTTCGATAATCATGCCGCTATCTTCGGCTAAGGGAATGAAGTCATTAGGTGGTACTAAGCCTCGTGTCGGGCTATGCCAGCGCACCAATGCTTCTGCACCACAGGCTTTATTGTGGTGTAAATCGATGATGGGTTGGTAATACACTTCAAATTCATGATTGTCGATTGCCCGCTTTAGATCGGCGGTTAATCGTGTTTGTTCGATTGACGTTGTCATCATGCTTGGTTGGTAATGGCAGTGAAGTGGGTGCTCATGTTGTTTTGCTTCACTGAGCGCCAAGCTCGCATTACGCAACCATCCATTGATGCCACTCTCCGGTAATGCCCCATTCACGATACCAGCCCGAGCCCGCAGCATTACGTCGATACCATCAATCACAAAAGGTCGATGGAAAATTTCTAATGCCCGCTTTGCTAGTTGTTCAATTTGCTCTGTAGTGAAGGATTGTTGGCTAAAAAGCGCAAACTCATCACGGCTGAGTCGACTTAATTGAATGTGATTAGACATTACTTGTTCAAAGCGAGTGGCAATCTGTACTAATAGCTGGTCACCATTGATGTGGCCCAAGCTGTCGTTGATGTTCCTAAACGATTTCAAGCCAATCAGCACTAACCCTGCATCTGTTCCAGAACGCAGTTTACTGGTGCTATCCACTAAACCTTGCTGGCTTAATAATCCCGTTAAGTTATCAAAAAGGACATGCTTTCTCAGAGAAGTGAACGACTGCTGTAAGCGGTGTGACATGGATTTGATTGAACTAACGAGCTGCTGGGTCTCTTTCAACGAGATCCCTTCGCGCACGGGGATGTCCCAGTTACTTTCAGTCAATTTCTTTGACGCTTCAGCGATATCTGTGATTGGGCGGGTGATCCGCCCTAAAACGGATAAACCTATCAGTAGCCCGCCACCACCAAGAATTAATGCGGCAATCAGCCCCATCATTTGTTGCTGAGGTAACTGACCTAATAAATCGGTTTCGGCAGTGGTGACAACAATCGACCAATTGAGGTTATATTCGTCTTGATAGGGCGTGATACGACTGAAATAACGCGTATTGTTGTGTGAGAATGAAAAAACCGTACTGCGACTAAGCGTGTTGAGTTGGCGGTCCTGAATATACTGACCACTTGCAGCAACTACAGATGAAGCGCTTTCTGATGGCGGAAGGCGTTTGAAAGTATTACTGACTACTTTTTGATTGACGGATGTGGCAATCAGTAAACCTTTATCATCCAAAATATACGTTGTGCCAGTAGTCGATCGTGCTTCATTGGCTAAAAATTTATTAATGTGGCTGAGGTTGATATCGGTAACTGTGACCCCGATAAGACGATTATTTTGCATGACTGGAGAGGCTGCAGAAATGGTAAGGGTCTGATTTTCGTCCATATTGGTATAAACATCAGACCAACCAGCTTGACGTTTTTGGGCAAATGGGCGGTACCAAGGTCGCTCTACTGGGTTGTAATTTTTAATTTTATGGCTGGTTGGGTGGTGGTAGCTATTACCATCAAAGATGTATAAATCATTGGCCGTACGCTGATCTTTGAGCAGTAATGAATATTGCTGATTTTTTTCTTTACGGTAACCGACGAAGAATTTTTCTTCGCTGGCAAAAGCGATGGTATTGATTTGTTTTTGGCTGATATAAAGCGAAGAAATAGCATCGAATAAGTAGCCTTCCAGCACCGTGAGTGTTGGCGGTTGATATAAGCGGTGTCGTTGGATACTGTCGGCTAGCGTTTTATTGGTTTTGAATGGGTCGCCAAGAAATAAATTTAAATCATTACTGATGTTTTTGGTGTACGACGATAAGAGCTTATTACTGACTTCCGCTAACATGCGCTCATAGCTATTATGTTGCGCGATTGCGATGACGCCCACGGTTAAAAGTAGGACCAAAGTAAAAGGTAACATTACCGCTGTGCGGAGCGTCAATATGGGAAAACGTATCATTCTTATTGGAGAGTAGTACAGTATAATGAGATAGGGGATAGTGGCTTATCTTGAATATTGATGCAACTCAACATGTCGAAAAAAAGTACATTTTGTTGCCATCAAATATACCTTTTATGATCAAGGGCTAATCATATTTAGCAACGTAATGAGTAATGCGAATAAACCCCTAATTACCACTGTAAAAGGTAAGGTTTAATCGCATTGGCGATGTTTGTTTTTGGGATTGTGCAAGCACGCAATAGTAGACTAGCTTATATCCAGTTCTTTGAGCTTTCGCGTAAGGGTATTGCGTCCCCATCCCAGTAATTTTGCGGCCTCTTGTTTATGGCCATGAGTATGTGCCAGTGCCGTATCTAATAAAATTTTTTCAAAAGCGGGTAGCGCTTCACTCAGTAAGTCATGTTCGCCTTGGGCTAAGGCTTCTTTAGCCCAGCGGGCTAATGCGGTGTGCCAGTCAGGGAGATCACCAACTTGTACTGTAGGTGTCGGCTGGATGAGCTCTGGTGGCAAGTCAGCAGGCAGTATTTCTTTACCACTGGCCATAACTGTCAGCCAACGGCAGGTGTTTTCAAGCTGTCGAACATTACCCGGCCAATCCAAGTTGGATAACATCACTTCAGTGCTCGAATGCAACGTTTTTACTTCAACGGCGAGTTCATCTGAGGCGCGTTGTAAAAAATGCTGGGTGAGTTGCGGAATATCTTGGCGGCGGTCTTTGAGTGCGGGTAAATGGACGCGAATAACATTGAGGCGATGGAATAAATCATCACGAAAACCACCATCAGCCACGAGACGCTCAAGGTTTTGGTGGGTCGCCGCGATGATACGAACATCAACGTTGACGGGAGAGTGGCCGCCGACACGGTAGAATTGACCATCAGCTAATACACGCAATAATCGGGTTTGAATATCCAGTGGCATATCCCCGATTTCATCTAAAAACAGTGTGCCTCCATTCGCTTGCTCAAAGCGCCCTTGGCGTACGCTGTTCGCCCCTGTAAATGCCCCTTTCTCGTGACCAAATAATTCAGACTCAATCAAGTCTTTAGGGATCGCAGCCATGTTTAAAGCGATGAATGCATTGCTCTTACGTGGGCTGTGGCGGTGCAGTGCGTGCGCGACGAGTTCTTTACCTGTGCCAGATTCACCGTTGATCAGCACTGAAATCGAGGATCGAGATAGTCGCCCAATAGCACGGAAGACTTCCTGCATTGCCGGCGCTTCACCAATAATTTCAGGCGCCGGTTTTAGCACTTGCTCGGGTTGTTGGCGTTTTTGTTCTTGGCTGTGACTAACGGCTCGTTCAACCAAACTGACGGTTTCATCAATATCAAAGGGTTTTGGCAGGTATTCAAAAGCCCCTTCTTGATAGGCATTCACGGCTGCATCAAGATCTGAATGGGCGGTCATGATTATAACGGGAAGCGTCGGATGATCCTGTTGTAAGCCTTTAAGCAGTGTTAGACCATCGGTGCCTGGCATTCGAATATCAGAGACGAGTACATCGGGTACACTGCGTTCTAAGGCTTCAAGCACGCTGTCAGCATCTGCAAATGTTTCACAGCGCATGCCTGCAGTGGTCAGGGTTTTTTCTAATACCCAACGAATTGAATTGTCGTCGTCAACGACCCAGATCATTCCTTTGCTCATTGTGCCTCCTCAGTGAAATTGTCGTTATTGTGATTATTTAATGGGTAGGAAAATCGTAAATTGAGTATGCCCCGGCCAACTTAATACTTCGATTTTTCCTTGGTGTTGATCAATCAAGTTACGTGCAATCGACAATCCCAGCCCTGTACCGCCATCACGGCCAGTGACCATGGGGTAAAACAAGGTATCTTGAATATCACTCGGGATCCCTGGGCCGTTATCGATAATGTCGATTTTCGCTGCGACGCGAAAGCGCTTGCCGTGAATTAATGCTTGATGCGCAGTGCGTGTCTTCAGTGTGATACGCCCTTGTTCGGTATCGCGAAGCGCCAGTGCGGCATTACCGACAATATTCAGTAGTGCTTGTTCGAGCTGCTCGGGGTCCATGGTGAAATCGGGTAGGCTAGGATCATAATCACGGGCGATCGTGATGGCATCATTATTGTCTAAGCTCACCAGTTGGCGTACTTTTTCTAATACCACGTGAATGTTGTCTACTTGGCGATTCCCTGGACGTTGGGGGCCTAATAAGCGGTCAACCAAGTTTCGTAAGCGATCGGCTTGCTCGATGATCATTTGGGTGTATTCGGTGTAGCTTGGATCTGGCAAGGTTTTTTCAAGGAGCTGGGCCGCACCTCGTAAGCCACCAAGCGGGTTTTTAATCTCGTGCGCCAGTCCGCGCACAAGCTCTTTTGCGGCTTGCTGCTGCACATATTGGTTTTGCTCTTGGCTGATCCGACGTTGTTGATCAATCGGTTTGAGTTCCAATAAGATCAGTAATTCTTTTTGCCACGAAACTGGGCTCGCGTTGAGCTCTAAGGTGTGGTGACGGCCATCAATAACAAAGGTGACATCACTGTCGGCTAAGCCTTGACCGCTTTGTAACGTCGCTTGTATTAGCCCTAAATCGAGTGACGAGTGCTGCAGTAAGTCAGGGAAGTGGCTATGAGTGAGGCGTCGCTGACTTGAAGAAAAAAGTTGCTCGGTGGCTGGGTTAACATAGCGAATGGTGAGCTCTTCATCGAGTAGCACGATCGCAGTTACGAGGTTATCTAAAATCAGCGGCATAAAGTCAGCAGTCACGGTCATCTTCCTTGTGGTGCGTATTCTTGAAAGGTAATTTCCAAAAAATCGCATTGCACTATGTTGGTGCAATCAAGTGTAACCTGTCTGACTACGGAGTGATAGCGGGGTGGCTAACCTTGCACACTTGCCCCCCGATAGTACCTGTTATGGCCGATTGGGGTGTAAGCGTGAAGCGCGGTGAAGAAAGACGGTTATCTTTTCTGATGATGCAATAACCTTGCCGTATTTTAATAACTTAACTTGTAATTGATGGCTACCACGATCGATATCGACTAAGCGCCAATCGAGTCGGGTTTGGCTTTTTCCATATGCCTTACCATCGAGGTAGAGCTTGGCGGTATGCCCCTTATCCATAGTGCGATTCGCGACGGCAGAAAGCGTGATAATACCTTCGTTGTTACGGATGGTTTGCTCATGTAATGGCGACATGATTTGGATACTTGATGGCTTGGTATGTTTAGGTAACTCAGTATCAAAAAGAAGGTGACGGCTATCCCCGTTATTACCTTGCGCCGAGGTGGCGCTGTTTTTATTCGTAGGTTGTTTTGGCGGTTTTGATACGGGTGCGACATCAATAGGGAAAATATCCGCTTTAGCGTGTGGCTGATCAGAAAAATGCACGATGCCATTTTCGTCGGTCCAGGTGTAAATGTTTGCTTGTGCCTGTATCGATGTGATGGTGCAGCAAATAACCAGTGCGAAGGTAAGCCATGATTTGAACACGCTATAACCTAAAAAATAAGAATGGATACATCGAGGTTAGCGATTAGAGCTAGTGGGGCAATAATAAAACGACCCGCTTGTGAAGCGGGTCGAAGTCTTACTTACTGATTGTTTTCTCAGTTACTTATACTGAGTAGTAAAGTTCAAACTCAAGTGGGTGAGTTGTCATGTTTACTTTCTCTACGTCTTCAGATTTTAGCTTGATGTAAGAATCAATGAAGTCGTTAGAGAATACGCCACCAGCGGTTAGGAACTCACGGTCTTCGTCTAGAGACTGTAGAGCACCTTGTAGTGATTCAGCCACTGTTGGAATTTCAGCTGCTTCTTCTGCTGGTAGGTCGTACAAGTCTTTATCCATCGCTTCACCTGGGTGAATTTTGTTCTGGATACCGTCAAGACCTGCCATCAGCATTGCTGCGAATGCTAAGTATGGGTTAGCTGCTGGGTCACCAAAGCGAACTTCGATACGACGACCTTTAGGGCTTGGTACTACTGGAATTCGGATAGATGCCGAACGGTTACGTGCTGAGTAAGCCAGCATTACAGGTGCTTCAAAACCAGGAACTAGACGTTTGTACGAGTTAGTTGCAGGGTTTGCGAATGCGTTGATTGCACGTGCGTGCTTGATGATACCGCCGATGTAGAAAAGCGCCATTTCAGATAGGCCGCCGTACTTGTCGCCAGCAAATAGGTTTACACCGTCTTTGCCTAGTGACATATGTACGTGCATACCGCTGCCGTTATCACCTACCAGTGGTTTTGGCATGAAGGTCGCTGTTTTACCAAATGCGTGCGCCACGTTGTGTACGACGTATTTGTAGATTTGGATTTCATCAGCTTTGGTGGTTAGGGTGTTGAAGCGTGTCGCGATCTCATTTTGGCCCGCTGTTGCCACTTCGTGGTGGTGCGCTTCAACCACAAGGCCCATTTCTTCCATGATTAAACACATAGCAGAACGGATATCTTGTGATGAATCAACTGGCGCGACTGGGAAGTAACCGCCTTTCACGCCTGGACGGTGGCCTTTGTTACCGCCATCGAAATCAGAGCCTGTGTTCCATGCCGCTTCAACATCGTCAATTTTGAAAAAAGAGCCTGACATGTCAGTGTTGAACTTCACGTCATCAAATAGGAAGAACTCTGGTTCAGGACCCACAAGTACGTTATCTGCTAGGCCTGTAGAGCGCATGAACTCTTCAGCACGTTTAGCGATAGAGCGAGGGTCACGATCGTAGCCTTGCATAGTTGCAGGCTCAAGGATGTCACAGCGAATGTTAAGCGTTGCATCTTCCGTGAATGGGTCGAGTACTGCGCTTGATGCGTCAGGCATCATCACCATGTCAGATTCATTAATGCCTTTCCAGCCAGCAACAGATGAACCATCAAACATTTTACCTTCTTCAAAAAAATCAGCATCGATTTGGTGAGAAGGGATAGAGATGTGCTGTTCTTTACCTTTGGTATCGGTAAAACGTAGATCAATAAACTTAACTTCATTTTCCTGGATTAGCGCGAGTACGTTTTCTACTGACATCTTGAGTAACCTCCGGTGTTAGATTGGGCAACTGGCCGCAAAACTTTTTCATTGCTCGATGATGAGCTATATGAATTATGCTAAGCGAAAAGTGTGCCAATTTTTAAAGTCCCAAAAAATGCACGATTTTGGTGTTTTTGAGACAATGAGAATCCATTTCTGCACAATTATGGTGATTCAATTGCACCATCTTGGTGCGATCAAGCCTTTGCTACCTTTTAGTGCGACTACTACCTTATCGTAGGTAGGGTCGTTGTCAATTCCATATCTGGGTGATTTTTCGCCATTATCGTTGACTGTTAGCCTAAATGACTGTGTATTTTTAGTAACTTAATCTTTCGCTGAGCCCAGTGTTTATAAGGGTTTAGCGGTATTACAGCGATTAAATTCAAAAAGCTGGTGATATAAATCACATATTACGTGGGTTTTGGCGTAAAATCTGTTAAATTATGAGCCGTTTTTTTAACCAAGTAGCTACCCGTTGGTCGCTGCATGTTCTGAGTGAATGTGAAATCCATGTCTAATCAACAGATCGATAAACTAAGAAATATCGCAATTATTGCTCACGTTGACCACGGTAAAACTACCCTGGTTGATAAGCTGTTACAGCAATCTGGTACGCTAGAAGGTCGCGGCGAAGCTGAAGAGCGCGTAATGGACTCTAACGATATCGAGAAAGAGCGTGGCATTACCATTCTTGCTAAGAACACAGCAATTAACTGGAATGACTACCGTATCAACATCGTAGATACCCCAGGACACGCCGATTTCGGTGGTGAAGTTGAGCGTATCATGTCGATGGTTGACTCTGTGCTTCTTATCGTTGATGCCGTTGATGGCCCAATGCCACAAACGCGTTTCGTTACACAAAAAGCGTTCGCATACGGTCTTAAGCCAATCGTTGTAATCAACAAGATTGACCGTCCAGGTGCTCGTCCTGAGTGGGTTATGGATCAAGTATTCGACCTATTCGACAACCTTGGTGCAACCGACGAACAACTAGACTTCACTGTTGTTTACGCTTCAGCTCTTAACGGCTGGGCAACAATGGAAGAAGGCGAAGTTGGCGAAGATATGGAACCATTGTTCCAAGCAGTAGTTGATACTGTAGACGCACCAAGCGTTGACGTTGATGGCGCACTACAGATGCAAATCTCTCAACTTGATTACAGCTCTTACGTAGGTGTTATCGGTGTTGCTCGTATTGCTCGTGGTACAGTTAAGCCTAACCAACAAGTAACTATTGTTAGTGCTGACGGTAAGAAACGTAACGGTAAAGTGGGTACGGTTCTGGGTTACCTAGGCCTTGAGCGTCACGAAGTTGAAGAAGCAAAAGCGGGTGACATCATCGCTATCACAGGTCTTGGTGAGCTGAAAATTTCAGACACTATCTGTGACGTAAGCGAAGTTGAAGCACTTCCTGCGCTTTCTGTTGATGAACCAACAGTAACCATGACTTTCCAAGTAAACACTTCTCCGTTTGCTGGTAAAGAAGGTAAGTTCGTTACTTCTCGTAACATTCTTGAGCGTCTTCAAAAAGAATTAGTACACAACGTGGCACTTCGCGTTGAAGAAACTGATAGCCCAGATCGCTTCCGTGTTTCAGGTCGTGGTGAACTTCACCTATCTATCCTGATCGAAAACATGCGTCGTGAAGGTTTCGAGCTAGCGGTATCTCGTCCAGAAGTAATCATCAAAGAAGAAGATGGTCAACTAATGGAACCGTTTGAAATGGTAACTATCGATGTGGTTGAAGAGCATCAAGGTAGTGTTATGGAAAACATCGGCATCCGTAAAGGTGAGCTGAAAGATATGGCACCAGATGGTAAGGGCCGTGTTCGCATGGACTTTATGATGCCTTCTCGTGGTCTTATCGGTTTCCAAACAGAGTTCTTAACAATGACCTCTGGTTCTGGTCTTATCTACCACTCTTTCGATCATTACGGTCCACATAAAGGTGGCGTTATCGGTCAGCGTTCAAACGGCGTATTGATCTCTAACGGTACGGGTAAAGCAGTAACATACTCACTGTTTAACCTTCAAGAGCGTGGTCGTCTATTTGCAGAGCACGGTGATGAAGTTTATGAAGGTCAGATTATCGGTATTCACAACCGTGCTAACGATCTGACAATCAACTGTCTTCGTGGTAAGCAGCTAACTAACGTTCGTGCATCTGGTACTGATGAAGCACAAACGCTTTCTCCTGCTATCAAGCACACGCTTGAGCAAGCTCTAGAATTCATTGATGATGATGAACTAGTAGAAGTAACACCAGTAAGCGTTCGTATCCGTAAGAAACTTCTTACAGAAAACGATCGTAAGCGTGCAGGTCGTGCAGCTAAGTAATTAGCCACTAACCTCCGTTAAGAAATCCCTCCATGGCGTATGCTTTGGGGGGATTTTTTATGCCTGAATTTCAGTATTAGCCCTCGTGCTTGGCTGAGGTTTGGTATGATGGCATTGAGCTTATAAAGGAATACAACAATGCAACCAATCATCATTACTGGTGGCCCTGGCGCAGGGAAAACAACGTTACTGAATACGTTGGCGAATAAGGGCTATTTAGTCTTTCCTGAAGTATCACGCACTTTGATCCGAGACCAAGCACAACAGCCTGATGGTGTGCTGCCATGGACCAACCTACCTGCGTTTGCTGAACTATGCTTAACCGCAATGAGTCGTCAGCGTCGAGAAGCCTTACGTAACACTATGCCCGCGTTTGTTGATCGGGCAATCCCTGACATCTGTGCGTATTTGACCATTGGTGGCTGTGAGGTGACGGCTCAATACCAAGAAGCGGCGGTCGGTTATCATTCGACGGTTTTTTTCTGTGCACCGAACCAAACTATTTACGTGCAAGATGCTGAGCGACCATACCCATTTGAAGAAGCGCAAGCTATTCATCTACAGTTAATTAGCACTTATAAAGCGCTAGGATATGACGTCGTCGATGTGCCTTGGGGCAGTGTTGAAGAACGAGCCAACTGGGTGTTGACTCGTTTAAATAACCATTAAGTTGAATCGCGGATAGGGTGTGAATGATTTACGCCTTTTTGAGCTGAGCAATAAAGCGTTCAGATTCAGAAATGGCAGTCTCCATATCTTTGATCGCGCGCTGAATATCACGCTGCAAATCATTGAATTCACCTTGTAGAGAGCCAATGGCAGCGGCATTCAGGTTATGCTTAAGGTACAAGGTGTTGTCACGTAGCGTATCAAGCACTGGCGCCATTTTTTGTTCGGCACGGTGCATGGCACTGAGCATGGTTTGGTAAGAAGCTTTAGTGGATCGTAATTTGGTTTGGCTATCGCGTTTTAGCTTCGCGCTTGAGTAAAGCTCAAGCTCTTCTTGCCACTCAATAAAAAGTGCATCAGCCACATCTTCGATAGCCGCAATACGACTACTGACTTTATCAGCCGCATCGACACTGTCTTCGTACTGATCGTTAATGCTGTTGTATGCCGCTTCAAGTTCACCGCCGTCAAACTGATTCAAGGCTTTTAGCGCATCTAATGCACTGGTGAATTGTTGCTGAGCATCTTGCTGTGCTTCAGACGCTTCTTCAACGCGATCGACCATGATATCGCGCTTGTGAACACCAACTTTTTCCATGGCGGAATAATAAGCACTTTGGCAGCCAGAAAGTAACGATACACTTAATAGCAGCGCAAGTAGGTAAGGCATAAACACACTCCTTGTGGTAAAAATTCTTGCTGATTCGAGAGGTTGGCAAGCAAGATGAATAACTCAACCAATAGATTAAATGAATATGGCTGACAACAAGACAACTGGCAAGCTGCAATTATTTAAACGCGTAAAAGTCGGATTTGCGTTTTTGCGCTATCTTCAACAGCGAGCGATGCACGACAGATTGACGGTGACAGCAGGATCGATGGCCTATGTGACGTTATTGTCGTTAGTGCCAATGATCACTGTGGTGTTGTCGGCTTTATCGAGCTTTCCTGTGTTTGCGGGCTTGGGGGAATTATTACAAAACTTTGTGATAGAGAACTTTGTGCCCGCAGCGGGCGAGATCGTTAAAACCTACCTCAATGAATTTGTTGCTAACGCAGGCAAGATGACAGCTGTCGGGATGGGGGCTTTGTTTGTCGTGGCGATGATGCTGATTTCAACTATCGACACGGCATTGAATTATATTTGGCGAATACATGAAAAGCGTCGGCCTATTACGTCATTTTCTATTTATTGGATGGTGCTGACTTTAGGGCCAATCTTAGTGGGTTCAAGCATTGCGGTGAGCTCATATTTAGGGTCGCTGAACTTATTGGGAAGCGAGCTTGTGAACGGGTTCTTCCAGCAGATGTTACGTGGTTTACCTGTTGTGATGTCGAGCTTGGCCTTTCTTGGTTTGTACTTGCTGGTGCCCAATACCAAAGTGAAGTTTAACCACGCGCTGATCGGAGCATTAATTGCCAGTGTCTTGTTTGAAGCCAGTAAAACTGGTTTTGCGCTGTATATTACTAACTTTCCTTCATACCAAGTGATTTACGGGGCATTGGCAGTGATCCCGATTTTATTTGTATGGGTTTATTTGTGTTGGTGTATTGTATTGCTGGGGGCTGAAATTACCGCCAGCCTTGGTGAGCGTCCGCAGTGGTGCCCACTTCAGCAAAAGGATGAGACAAACCAAGCTTATCCGACAAATAAGACAACAGTGTCAGAAAAAGATATAGATACTAAAAAGGAAAGAATGGAATGATTGCGCTTATTCAACGCGTTAGTGAAGCCAGTGTGACTGTCGATGGACAAGTCACTGGTGCAATTGGTAAAGGGTTATTAGTCTTACTTGGCGTTGAGAAAGACGATGATGAAAAAAAAGCGCAGCGGTTACGTGACAAAGTCTTGGGTTATCGAGTGTTTGAAGATGACGCGGGTAAGATGAATCTTAATGTGCAGCAAGCGGGTGGCAGCGTGTTGGTTGTATCCCAGTTTACGCTAGCCGCTGACACCAATAGCGGTATGCGTCCTAGCTTTTCAAAAGGCGCAGCGCCTACTGAAGCGGAACGACTGTACGAATATTTTGTCGAATGTTGTAAGGGTAAAGAAATCCAAACTGAAACGGGTATCTTTGCGGCAGATATGAAAGTGGCATTATTGAATGATGGCCCTGTGACATTCTGGCTTCAAGTCTAGCTTTTCCTGATGTGGGTTCACCACATGGACAAGTTGTGGGTAATAACTAAGAGAGGGAATTCATGTTTCGACTTATCACCCCAAGTACAGATGAAGAGCTGGCAGGTTACTATGACTTCCGTTGGCGGATGCTGCGTGAACCATGGCACATGCCCGTAGGCTCAGAGCGGGATGCTTATGATGAGCTGTGCTGCCATCGGATGATTGTCGATGACAAAGGTGATGCTATAGCCATTGGACGTTTATATATGACGCCTGATAACGATGGCCAGATCCGTTTTATGGCCGTACATACGGATTATCGCCATAAGGGGATGGGAGCATTAGTGCTGATGGCCTTAGAGTCTTTGGCGCGCCAAGAAGGGGCTAAGCGTTTAGTGTGTAATGCGCGAGAAGATGCGATCCCTTTCTACCTTAAAAACGGTTTTGATAGCCAAGGTGAGTTGAGTGAAGAACGTGGTCCTGTTCGTCACCAACAAATGCTTAAACATTTAGACCCTCTCACAGAGGTGGTGCGCCATCCTGAATGGTGCCAAGCCCTGCAAGAACTATGGCAATATCAAATCCCGATCAGCGACAAAATGGGGATAAAAATCAGCCAATACACAGGTTATCGTTTTGAAGTGAGTGCGCTCTTTAATGCGAATTTAAACCCTAATGAATCCATGTTTGCTGGCAGCATATTTACCATGGCAACCTTGGCTGGTTGGGGCTTTATTTGGATGTTGCTCAAAGAGCGTCAGTTGAGTGCCGATATCGTGCTGGTGGATAGTCATATCCGCTACAGCGCTGCGGTAAAAGAGCGACCACGCGCGGTGGCATCTGTTGAAGGCTTAAGTGGTGACCTCGATCGCCTAGCCAGTGGCCGTAAAGGCCGCGTCACCGTTGAAGTGAATGTCTTCAGTGGTGATCATCATGCTTCTACTTTTACCGGAACTTATATGTTGTTTCCTTCACAAGATGACGGCGATACGGAGACGTGTTGCTGATTGTGTTGCCAAATACGCTCTAATTGATGACAAGACTGCGCCACATTAAGGCGCAGTTTTTGTTTCTGCGGTGTCGCTAAATCCCATCCCCCCTCAAGTGTCGCCTGAATATCTTTATTTTCAATATTGAATGGTTTTAGGGTAATACGGCCGCGATCACTGGTTAAGCTGAGCGGCGATACGGCAATCAAAGGTGCGGTCGATAATCCATTTGTTCTAGGAGAAACATTCGCGGTCGGTCTTGTTTGGGGGAGTGTGTGCGCCCCTGACGTTGTGGTTTTTGTTTTCTGCGTCTGACGCCAGTTGGCGAGTTGCTGATTAAATTCAGCAGGTGTACTGAGTAAACGGGTATCTCTGAAATCGGCTTGTAAAGAGCCCACCAAGCTGTAATTAAAGCTGGCGCGATTGTGTGCTAGACCACTTAAGGTGAGTGAACTGTCGATGTTGCCTTCAAGCGGTAGCGGAAAGTCGAACCATTGCTTGAGCAACAATAGTGGTGCGCTATCTGTGGTGAGAGTGAATTGCCAAGGCTGTGCTGGTTGCGCTAACCCCCAATGACCTGTGGCTTCCAGTAAGCCATTTTTAAATGGGATCGTCAGTTGATCGAGTTGCCACTCTCCGGCTTGGCTATGGGTACTGATATACGGTTCAACCAGTTCAATCGTGTTGATACTCGCAAACCCTGCATTGGCAACTAAGGTGCCTTGCCATAGTCCATAGTGATTGTCTTGCTTGATACTCAGGTCATTGCCATCGATATTGACCCCGCTGAGCTGGAAAGGGCGTTCGGGGGTGGTATCTGTCAGCTGAAGGTTGCCAATATCTAATTCATCAATCTGGATGTCTTGATATGGCGCGAAAATATCCGTGACACGAGTGCGCCATTGGGATGGTAAAAAAGCCTTGATGTTATTCAGTGTCAGCTGGTTGAGTGCAATCGACGTTGGCGTTATCTCGCCATTGGCACGTAGATAACCTTGCCATACTTTGCTTGAAAGCCCCTCAATGAGGATATCATCAGGCGTAAAACGCAGATCCAACAGCGGGCTATCAAAGACAGTCTCGTGCCATAAAACGCTGTCGGCACTGAGTGAAAGTTGACTATCGGTTTGTTGCCATGCAGAGCGGCCGTGCTGCCAATTGAGTAGAGATAAATTGAGCTGGTTGAGTGACAAATCATTGAGTTCAATTTGGCTATCGATCAGGTCTAATCGCCCTATGCGAAGTGCAATATTGTCTGGCTTATCACTATCTAGCCTCAATGCATCAGATACCAAGGCGTTAGTCTGCTGGGTTAACTGGTCGATGGTTAAGTCAGATTGAAAATGAAAATCTGTCATGGTGAGCTGATTGAGTATTAACTGACGGGCCTGTGTGTCTATGCTTGCTTGGCCATTGATGCTGGCACCTAACCATTCAAATGAATAACCATAAATTGTCCAATCATCATGCGCTTTATTCCCTTTGCCTTTTTCGCCATCAAGTAAGATGTTCGTGAAAGCTTGTTGTTGCCAATCTAAGCGTGGTGCCGCAATGCGAAAATCGCCAGAAAAGTCACCCCAGAAAGAGGCACTTGGTTGCCAGTTATCGAGTTGAATCTGGCCATCACTGATGGCGAATGTCGGTGTAGTGAGGTTGAAATGCGTGAGAGCAAGACGGTGAGTATAGATTGCGGGCAGGCTTGATCTAGGCGGTGTCTGTGCAGTGATTAGCGTTGTCTCTGCCGTCGCAGAATCACGAATATTCGATAACGCAGGCTGGTGGATGTCGATGCCGCTGATCAAAATGCTATCAAAGTACCAGTGAGGAGAGTCAAACTGCGTTTGCGAGTCAGCGACGGATTTGGAGGTGGTCGTTGATGACGAGAATCCGAGTAAAGCCGCCAGTGTTTCGTGTGGTGCTAGCCAAATTTGCGCTTGCTGGGCCTGATAACGTTGCTGCTGTGGATCGATAACGCTTGGTTGTTCAATCGTGAGGTGCCAAGGATCTGTGATGGTGTAAGTGACCACTTCGGCATCAAACTGGTAATTGGTCAGGCGTTGTGTGAGTTGGCTGATTACTGGGGCTGCATGACGAGTATGCAGTAGCGCGACAATGATGGTTAGCACCAACAGTAGCATGATGAAAATGGTTGCGATGATTTTCCCTAATAGTCGCATACAGTGCCCATAACCCAAATAAATGCAGATAGTTCAGAGTGGCGTAAAAGCGGAGATCAGGCAAGCGACTGAGTGTAAAAGCATGAAAGCTATCTGTGCGTAGTGTGTGTTGATGTTATATCTGAATGAAATAGGTCGCGTGAAAATAAAAAAAGCCCCTTTTATAAGGGGCTTAGGTATCCATTTAATGCGGCGGATAATTAGTCGACTTGCGGACCTGCAGCCACTAATGATGCACCTTCAGTTGTATCTGTGTACTTCTCGAAGTTGTTGATAAAGCGCTGGGCTAGATCGTCAGCTTTGCTTTGCCACTGAAGTGGATCAGTGTAAGTGTCGCGAGGATCGAGGATCGCAGGATCAACACCTGGTAGCGAGGTTGGCACTTCTAGGTTAAAGATTGGAATGTCTTTGGTTTCAGCAGTATCAATCGAGCCATCAAGGATTGCATCAATGATGCCACGCGTATCTTGGATAGAAATACGTTTACCTGTACCGTTCCAGCCTGTGTTCACTAGGTAAGCTTCTGCGCCTGCCGCTTCCATACGTTTCACTAAAACTTCCGCGTATTGCGTTGGGTGAAGTGTTAGGAATGCATTACCGAAACATGCCGAGAAAGTGGGTGTTGGCTCCGTGATACCACGTTCAGTACCTGCTAGTTTAGCGGTAAAGCCTGATAGGAAGTGGTACTTAGTTTGCTCTGGTGTCAGTTTAGATACTGGCGGTAAAACCCCGAATGCATCAGCCGACAAGAAAATAACTTTGTTAGCATGACCACCTTTCGATACTGGCTTAACAATGTTTTCAATGTGGTAGATCGGATAAGAAACACGGGTGTTTTCTGTTTTCGAGTTGTCGTCGAAATCAATGGCACCGTCAGCACGAACCGTTACGTTTTCTAGCAAGGCATCGCGACGAATAGCGTTGTAGATATCCGGTTCAGCTTCTTTAGATAGGTTGATGGTTTTTGCGTAACAGCCGCCTTCAAAGTTGAAGACACCGTTGTCATCCCAACCATGCTCATCATCGCCGATTAATGCACGTTTAGGATCGGTCGATAACGTCGTTTTACCTGTGCCTGAAAGGCCGAAGAACACCGCAACATCACCATTTTCGCCCATGTTGGCAGAACAGTGCATCGATGCGATATCTTGCAGAGGAAGGAAGTAGTTCATCATTGCGAACATGCCTTTCTTCATTTCACCGCCGTACCAAGTACCGCCAATGAGCTGCATTTTTTCTGTCAGGTTAAAGACGGTGAAGTTTTCAGAGTTCAGACCTTGCTCTTCCCACTTCTCGTTGGTGCACTTCGCGCCATTCATTACGACGAAATCAGGCTCAAAGCTTTCTAATTCATCTTCTGTAGGGCGGATGAACATGTTTTTTACGAAGTGTGCTTGCCATGCAACTTCAGTGATAACACGGATACATAAGCGAGTATCAGGATTAGCACCACAGTAACCGTCGATAACAAAAAGACGCTTGCCAGAAAGTTGACCTGTTACTAGGGTTTTCAGGTCGTTCCAAACATTTTGGTCAATAGCTTTGTTGTCGTTCTTGCCTTGGTCGGCCCACCATAGGGTATCGCGGGTCGTATCATCTTTTACGATGAATTTATCTTTTGGCGAACGGCCTGTGAAAATACCTGTATCGACTGATACTGCACCAAGCTCAGTCACGATACCTTTTTCGTATCCTTCTAAGCCAGGTTTAGTCTCTTCTTCGAATAAAACTTCGTAAGAAGGGTTACGTACTACTTCTGTAACATTATTGATACCGTATTTAGACAGATCCATGTTTTTTGCAACCTTTTTTTCGACGTTCATGACGGTCATAGGTGCTCCTTGGGTAAGATGTAGTTTAACTGTTGACCATGCTAACAACCCTAAATGGGTAATTCAGGGAGGTTTATCAAAAATTAACCATTAACTTGTTAAGGCTAGGTAATTTTATTTAATGCTATTGGGGTTGTTAGTTTACAGGTGTGTTACGCGTTTGCGCTAGGTCTCGAAATTAATATTTCTCTTGAAAAAAGCGATATTTAGGCGTGAAAAATGAATGTAAGGCAGGGCTAGAAGTGTGCTTCAGTTAAAAAAATAGCCGAATTAAATTCGGCTATTATCATTTTTTCTGTCAGTTAATACGGGACAAAAATTAATCAGTGTACTTGGTTGTCGCCTGTTGTTGCATTTTCATGCAGCGCTGCAACGTCAACACTATCAAAGTCATAGGTTGTGCCACAGTAATCACAGTGTAAAGAAACCTTACCGTCTTCCGCTAAGATTTTCTCTACTTCTACTCGCTCAACCGAACAAATTGCCGAAGCGCTACGTTCACGTGAACAACCACAGTGGAATTCGACGGGTTGTGGTTCAAACAGCTTCACTTCTTCTTGGTGATAGAGACGGAACAGAACGTCTTCTGCTTTTAAGCCAAATAGTTCTTCGTTCTTCACTGTGCTGGTGAGTTGAGACAGGTGATCGAAATCATCAGCACTACCTTGGCCATCCGGCATGATTTGTAACAGCATACCTGCCGCCATCGCTTTTTCTTCATGCTCGCCAACGCGCAGGATAATTTGCGTTTTTAGCTGTTCAGAATTAGCGAAGTAACCTTCAAGGCACTCAGCCAGTGTTGTACCTTCAAGGCCAACAACACCTTGGTAGCGTTCACCTTTTGTTGGGGTGATGGTAATAACCATATGGCCTTTACCAAGCAGATCGTGGATGTTACCTGTCGTTGGTACATCTCCTTCCCAACGAGCCACACCGCGCATTTTTTGGTCGTGATCACCATTGATCACGGCCAATTTGATCGGGCCGTCACCTTGAAGCTGAACGGTAATTGAACCTTCGAACTTTAAAGTTGCCGTAAGAAGGCTAGTTGCAACGAGGAGTTCACCAAGCAAGCTTTGTACAGGTGCTGGGTATTCCTTGCTGGAAATGATTTGTTGGTAGGTGTCAGCAAGCTGTACCAATTCACCACGTACAGAAACACCTTCAAATAGGTAACGATAGAGACTGTCGTTTGTCATGTTCATGTCTTCTCCAGCAGGTAATTTAGTTACTGCTCTTAAATTTAATTATATCGCGTCGTTGTTTCTTATCAGGACGTTTCTCAGGACTTGGATTATCAAAGGCGTTGAGCTTACGCAATTTAGCATGCTCTTCGCGTTGTTTAATGCTGTCTTCTGTTTCCTGATACAAAGTTTGTGCTTCGGGAGCGCCGCGGCGAGCACTCGACAATTTAATGATAACGATGGTTTTTTCTTCATTACCTTGTCGTATTCGAACTTCAGCACCAAGTTCAACCACTTTGCTTGGCTTTGAACGTTGGCCGTTGTAATGCACCTTGCCACCATCAACCATATTACGGGCGATTGAGCGTGTTTTATAAAAACGGGCAGCCCAAAGCCATTTATCTAGGCGAACTTGGGTATCTTCTGATGCGCTTGAACGGTTGCTCACAACGTGCTCCTTACCAAAATTTGGCGCTAAAAATAGCATATTACTGCGATAGCGTCAGCTGTGGGTTAAGACAAGTAAATGGTGATATATGATCGAGTTTTCAACGCTAAAATGGGAATTAATTCTCCTAAATGGCTAGTCTATTGATAGCTAGTGTGTTTTTTTCGTGATCTGCTCTGGTATATTACGTGGATCATGCAAAGAATAGCTGTGTACTGTCCTGTCTCAGAGTATTCTGTATCGTCCGTCACACATATAACGTAGCTTTATAAAACAACTCAATACGGATTTTATATGGTTGTATCAAAATGGTTGGGTATGTTGCCCAACAAAAGACCCGTTTCTACAAAAACATTAACCCGCGGTATAACGTGGCTTTTGGTGGTGATGTTTGCATGGATCCTTGGGCGTTTAATTTGGGCTGCGGTACAACCCACTACGGCGGTTTCACGTTGGCAACCGCAAGTTCAAGCATCGGCAAGCAGTCAGCAAGCTGGTTTAAAAGTGTCTGATATTCTTGCGATGAATCTTTTTGGTAACTATCAGCAAGGTGCGGCAGTTGTTAAACAAGAACCTGTTAAGCAAGATGCCCCTCAAACACGGCTGAATTTACGTTTGGTTGGGGTTGTTGCGAGCTCTCAGACCAAAACGACTCTTGCTGTTATCGCGCATCAGGGAAAACAAAACACCTACGGCTTGAGCGAAGCAATTGATGGTACGCGTGCAACATTGCAAGCTGTGTATGCGGATCGTGTCATTATTCGTAATAGCGGGCGAGATGAAACTTTGATGCTTGATGGTGTGGAATTTGGTAAAGCCCAGTCACGAGCTGCACCTGTTTCTCGAGCTAAGCCACAAACGAAAGATCGCCAAAGCAATGTATCCGGTGAGCAACTGAGCAAGATTAAGCAAGAAATCCTCGATAAGCCGCAAAACCTCTTTAGTTACATTCGCCTTTCTCAAGTTAAAAAAGATGGTGATCTGATAGGTTACCGCGTTAACCCTGGTAAAGAGCGAGTGTTATTCGACGCCGTTGGTTTAAAAGCCAATGATTTAGCCGTTAGCTTAAATGGCAATGATTTAACCGATCCAACCGTGATGGCGAAGCTCTGGACTGAGCTATCTCAAGCGACCAGTTTTACTTTGACAGTAGAGCGTGAAGGTCAGTTACACGATATTTATATTGAGTTGCAGTAGCAACCAAAGCAAGCATGCGTAATACGCAGGAGAGATTAGTGAAAAGATGGATGAATAAGCGCGCTTGGCTGCTACTTGGTAGTTTGCTATGTGGCACCGTATCAGCCAGTGAATTCAGCGCCAGTTTTAAAGGTACTGATATTCAAGAGTTCATCAACATAGTTGGACGGAACCTTGAAAAGACTATCATTGTTGATCCTGCGGTTCGTGGACAAGTCAATGTGCGTAGTTACGACTTGCTTAATGATGAACAGTATTATCAATTCTTCTTAAATGTATTGGAAGTCTACGGTTTTGCTGTGGTTGAGATGGAGAACGGTGTTCTTAAAGTTATTCGTGATAAAGACGCCAAGATTTCAGCCATTCCCGTTGTAGATGGCAAAGACGGAGTAACGGGTGATGCGGTTGTTACTCGTGTTATTGCGGTACGTAATGTTTCGGTACGTGAACTGTCGCCGCTACTACGCCAGCTGAATGATAATGCCGGGGCGGGTAACGTCGTGCATTACGATCCTGCGAATATCATTATGATCACGGGTCGTGCCGCGGTGGTGAATCGCTTAGCGGAAATCATCGAGCGTGTAGACCGTGCAGGTGATAAAGATATCGATGTAGTGGAACTCAATAATGCTTCTGCTGCTGAAATGGTGCGTATTGTTGAAGCGTTAAATAAAACGGCCGACGCTAAAGCCACCCCAAGTTTTCTTCAGCCTAAATTAGTGGCAGATGATAGAACCAACTCAGTCCTTTTATCTGGTGACCCTAAAGTACGCGCGCGCTTAAAGCGCTTGATCCGTCAGCTTGATAAAGAGATGGCCTCATCGGGTAATAACCGCGTGGTGTATTTAAAATATGCCAATGCAGAAGAGATGGTCGATGTACTTAAAGGTGTATCTGACAATATCCAGTCAGAAAAAAAAGGTAACAGTGCGAAAGGCGGTTCGTCATCAAGTAAAGATACAGTGATGATATCTGCTCATGCGGATACCAATGCCTTAGTTCTGACCGCGCCGCCTGATGTGATGCGTGCCCTAGAGAATGTGATCGCTCAGCTGGATATTCGTCGTGCTCAGGTACTGATTGAAGCCATGATTGTTGAAATCTCAGAAGGTGACGGTGTTAACTTCGGTGTGCAATGGGGGTCTGAGCAAGGTGGCGTGGTGCAATTTGCTAACTCTGGCGTACCGATTTCACAATACGCGATTGGTTTGAAAGAAGCCGAAGATATCAAAGGGTCAACCACCACCACGGTTAACTCTACGGGTACAGTTACAACCACGACACCAGATAAAAACGGTGACTACAGCACCTTGGGTAAAGCTCTTGGTGGTGTTAATGGTGCCATGATGGGGATTGTATTGGGTGACTGGACTATGTTGGTCAATGCGGTATCAACCGACAGTAACTCAAACATTCTATCTAGCCCGAGTATTACCGTGATGGATAACGGCGAAGCGTCATTCATTGTTGGTGAGGAAGTGCCTGTTGTTACGGGCTCCGCTTCAAGTTCGAATAATGACAACCCATTCCAAACCATCGAACGTAAAGAAGTGGGTGTCAAACTGAACGTGACGCCACAGATCAACGAAGGTGATTCGGTTCAACTGAAAATCGAGCAAGAAGTCTCGAGTGTCTTAGGTGCTAATGGCGCAGTCGATGTCCGTTTTGCTAAGCGTCAGCTGAATACCTCGGTGTTGGTACAAGATGGTCAGATGCTTGCTTTAGGCGGTTTGATTAACGAAGAGACCAAAGAGAGTGAATCAAAAATTCCAATCTTGGGCGATATTCCTGTCTTAGGGTATTTGTTCAAATCGACCAATACCACCACCAGTAAAACCAATTTGATGGTCTTTATTAAACCAACCATTATCCGTGATGGTGTGACCGCTGATGGTATTACTCAACGTAAATACAACTACATCCGAGCAGAGCAACTGTATAAAGCCGATCAAGGCTTGAAGTTGATGCCGAATACACAAATTCCAGTGATACCAAAATATGGCGAAGACATTGCTTTGCCTGCTGAAGTACGTGCATTTGTGGCGCAGTTGGAGAAGCAGTAATGAGTACCTTTGCTGCTGATACGCAGCCGTACTTTCGTTTACCTTTTTCGTTTGCTAAGCGCCATAAAGTGGTGCTTGAAGCGAGTGAAGAAGGTTGGCTATTACTGTATTCAGGCACGCTATCTGCCACTGTGTTGGCTGAAGTGCGCCGTGTTGCTGCGCGGGGGTTTACTCCCGTAGCGCTGGATGCTAAAGCCTTTGAATTGAAGCTGACAGAAGCGTACCAACGTGACTCTTCAGAAGCGCGTCAATTGATGGAAGATTTAGGCTCTGATGATGATTTCTTCTCATTAGCAGAAGATTTACCTGAAACTGAAGATTTGCTTGAATCCGAAGATGATGCGCCGATCATTAAATTGATCAATGCCATGTTAGCGGAGGCCATCAAAGAAGCAGCGTCAGATATTCATATCGAAACCTTTGAAAAAGTGCTGTCGATCCGTTTTCGAATTGATGGCGTGTTACGTGAGGTACTACAGCCAAGCCGTAAACTGGCACCGTTGCTGGTTTCGCGTATTAAGGTTATGGCGAAACTTGATATTGCTGAAAAACGCGTGCCACAAGATGGTCGTATCTCTCTGCGTATCGGTGGCCGAGCCGTGGATGTCCGAGTTTCGACTATGCCGTCGTCTCATGGCGAGCGCGTGGTATTACGTCTATTGGACAAGAATGCGACCCGCCTTGATCTACATAGCTTGGGTATGACCGCTGCTAACCATGCTAATTTCCGTAAAATCATCGATCGGCCGCATGGCATTATCTTGGTAACAGGCCCTACAGGTTCGGGTAAATCCACGACCTTATACGCAGGCTTGCAAGAGCTTAACAGCCAAGAGCGCAATATTCTGACGGTGGAAGACCCGATTGAATTTGATATCGATGGGATTGGTCAAACCCAAGTGAATACCAAAGTCGATATGACTTTTGCTCGGGGGCTTCGTGCCATCTTGCGTCAAGATCCTGATGTGGTGATGATTGGTGAGGTTCGAGACTTAGAAACTGCCGCAATTGCCGTTCAGGCATCGTTAACGGGCCATATGGTGATGTCTACGTTGCACACCAACACGGCGGTAGGTGCAATCACCCGCTTACGCGATATGGGGATTGAACCATTCTTAGTGTCATCGTCGCTATTGGGCGTGTTAGCGCAACGTTTAGTGCGTACCTTGTGCAAAGAGTGCCGTGACCCGTACGAAGCGAATGCGGAACAGAAAAAGCTGTTTAATGTGCCAGAGCAGGAGTCATTAACCCTGTACCACCCTGTTGGTTGTGAGCACTGTAATAATAAAGGTTACCGAGGGCGTACAGGTATTCATGAATTATTATTAATTGATGATCGTGTACAAGAACTTATTCACGGTGAAGCTGGTGAACAAGCGATTGAACGTGCAGTACGAGAATACACGCCAAGCATTCGTGATGATGGCCTATCGAAAGTACGCCTAGGAATTACTACGCTTGAAGAAGTCATGCGAGTAACCAAGGAAAGCTAATGGCGGCATTTGAATATAAAGCGCTTGATACTAAGGGCCGACAGAAAAAAGGGGTCTTGGAAGGGGATAATGCCCGCCAAGTACGCCAGCAATTGCGTGAAAAAGGTTTGATGGCCACCGAAGTGGTGCAAACCAATGAGCGAGAAAAGAAAAAAGCGAGCAGTAGTTTTTCTTTTCGCCGTGGTATTAGCACGCATGACTTGTCTCTGATCACCCGCCAGTTAGCCACTTTAGTACAAGCGGGGATGCCGCTAGAAGAGTGTTTAAAAGCGGTGGCAGAGCAAAGTGAAAAGCCACGATTGAAGAATATGCTATTAGCGGTGCGTTCGCGTGTTGTTGAAGGTTACACCTTATCTGACAGTATGGCGGAATACCCGCATGTGTTTGATCAGTTATTCCGTGCCATGGTGGCGGCAGGTGAAAAATCAGGGCACCTCGATACGGTGTTGAATCGCTTGGCGGATTACACTGAAAATCGTCAGCAAATGCGCAGTAAGCTACAACAAGCGATGATTTACCCTACCATGCTAACGTTGGTGGCCGTGTCTGTGGTGGCTTTCTTGTTGGCGACAGTGGTTCCGAAAATTGTCGATCAATTTGTGCAGATGGGTCAGCAGTTACCGGGTATTACCGAAGTCTTACTTGTTGCCAGTGACTTTGTGCAGAATTGGGGCATCGTGGTGGTGATTGTCATCATTGCCATCGTTATGGGTATTAAAACCGCATTGAAGAGGCCTGATTTCAGATTACGCTGGGATCGCTGGGTACTGAATATCCCGGTGATAGGAAAAGTGGCTCGTGGGTTAAACACCTCTCGTTTTGCGCGTACCTTGTCTATTTGTACCTCTAGCGCCATTCCATTGCTGGACGGAATGAAGGTGGCTTCTGATGTGATGACCAATACTTGGGTTAATCAACAAATTCTGGAAGCGTCAGACAAAGTGCGTGAAGGGTCAACGTTACGTATCGCCCTTGAGCAAACCAAGCTATTCCCACCCATGATGTTACACATGATTGCCAGTGGTGAGCGCAGTGGTGAGTTAGAACAGATGCTCACACGGTCGGCGGATAACCAAGACCGTGACTTTGAATCCCTCGTCAATATGGCGCTAGGGGTATTTGAACCCCTATTAATTGTAGCGATGGCAGGCATTGTCATGTTCATCGTTATCGCTACTTTAATGCCGATCATTGAACTCAATAATATGGTCGGAATGTAATTCTTTTGGAGGTTAAGTTAATGCAACGCAAACAACGTGGCTTTACGCTGCTCGAAGTTATGGTCGTGATTGTGATCCTAGGGGTGCTGGCAAGTTTAGTCGTACCTAACTTACTAGGTAACAAAGAAAAAGCCGACCAACAGAAAGTGGTAACGGATATTAGTGCTTTAGAGCAAGCATTGGATATGTATAAGTTGGATAACAGTGTTTACCCAACGACAGACCAAGGTCTTGATGCGTTAGTGTCTAAGCCGTCTTCAAGCCCAGAGCCGCGTAATTACCGTAACGGCGGTTACATCAAGCGCCTACCTAATGACCCTTGGGGCAGTGAGTACAATTACGTGATGCCAGGTGAGCATGGCGCGGTTGATATCTTCAGCTTAGGTGCTGATGGTCAAGAAGGCGGTGAAGAAGTGAATACTGACATCGGCAACTGGAACATGCTGGACTTTTAAGTCTGAGCGATGTTGGTAAAAGAATGATGATGAAACGTGCTGCGGGCTTTACGCTGATTGAAATCATGTTGGTACTGGTGCTGTTAGCAAGCAGTGCTGTGGCAGTGATTGCGACTCTCCCTGAGCGTCATGATGACAAAGCCAAAGAAGAGGCGGCGCGTTTCTTTCAACTAGTGCAGCTTCTTGGTGAAGATGCACTGCTTAACGGCACGGATTTCGGTATTCGCATTGAGCGCCACCGTTATCAGTTTCTTGAGCTAACAGGTACAGAGTGGCAGCCCATGAAAGAATCTCGCTATTTCAGTGAGGTTGAAGTGGGGGATGACATCACGCTGGAAGTTGAATTAGGTGGCTATGCATGGCAAGACAATGATCGCTTGTTTAAGCCTGGCTCTTTATTCGATGAAGACTTGTTTGCTGACCAAACTGATAAGAAGAAAATAAAGCCGCCGCAATTGATTGTTATGGCTAGTGGGGAGTACACCCCGTTTAGCTTAGCGTTTGAGATCGACGGCGAGAATGAATTTTGGCAAGTGCGCGCAGACGAACTTGGAGAGCTGTATTTATTAGCACCTGGTGAAGAAATGCCAGAAAGGAAATCACGTCGATGAAGACCCAACGCGGGATGACGTTACTTGAAGTGCTAGTGGCACTCGCGGTGTTTGCAACAGCTGCGTTGAGTGTGATGAAAGCGGTCACTCAGCATATTAATACCATGGGCTATCTGGAAGAGAAAACCTTCGCCGCCATGGTGGCGGATAATGAATTAGCCCGTTTACAGCTGAGTGGCAAGATCCCGACATCGAGTAAGCGTGGAGAAAGTGAATTTGCAGGCCGCAAATGGTATTGGACGGTATCAAGCACCAAAACAACAGACGGCTACCTACGACAGTTAGAAATGGTTGTTGCGACAGATAAAGACCGTAAGCAATCAGTAGTGACAGTGAGAACGTATGTTGCCAACTAAACAAGCCCCTTGTCGCTCATCCCATTTTCAGCAAGGTTTTACACTTCTTGAAGTGCTGGTGGCAATCGCCGTTTTTGCGATGTTGAGTTTATCAGCGTACCAAGTACTAAATGGTGTCCAGCGCAGCGATGAGCAATCTCGCGATCACAACGCACGGCTTAAAGCAATCCAGCGTATGAGTGTGATGATGGATAACGACTTTCGTCAAATCGTTGCCCGTAAAACACGTAGCCAAGGTGAGAAGCCAAGTGATAAATATTTGTTAGCGGGTGAGTACGTGCTGGATTCCGCCAGCGAAGGGATCATGTTTACGCGCCTTGGGTGGCAAAACCCACAGCAAATGTTTCCACGGGGTGAAGTCGTGCGCGTTGGTTATCGTGTTATCGACGATAAGCTAGAGCGAGTGTGGTTTCGCTACCCAGATAATGTTGCGGGTGCAGAACCGCTGGTTCGTGAGGTATTAGCCGATGTGACTGCACTGTCGTTCCGTTTTTTTGCTGATAAAAAGTGGACTGATAAATGGGAACAAGCCGGTAGCTTACCGCAAGGTATTGAAGTGCGGTTGACGTTAAAAGACAGAGGCGAGATTGAGCGTGTATATTTGGTGCCACAGTCAGGCTTAGCGCAAACCAATAGCGAGGATGATAACCAATGAGTCTTCGCATGAAATCACCGAAAGGCAAACAGGGCGGTGTCGCATTAATTGTTGTATTGATGCTATTGGCCATGATGACCTTGTTGGCAGTGCAAATGACGGAGCGTCTTCACCACAATTTCTATCGAGTAGAAAATCAAATTCAGCACCAGCAAGCGTATTGGTACAGCGTGGGATTGGAAGCATTGGCAAAAGTCGCCATCAAAGAAGGGATTGATGATAGCGATACGGTGAATTTAAGTCAGGCATGGGCAACCAAAGGTCAGCGTTACCCACTCGAAGGTGGTGATGCTGTGGGTGATATTCTCGATCGCCAAGCGTGTTTTAACCTTAATGCCTTGTCGTCGGTGGCGCCTGAAGCTGATCGCAGTACCAAACCGTATTTGATTAAAGTACTACAAGCCTTATTAGAAGAATCGGGAATTGAAAGCTACGAAGCTGAAGTGATAGCGGAATCGGCATGGGAATTCGTCGACCCCGATGACACAGTACAATCCGCCTTCGGGGCGGAAGATAGCACCTACGAAGGCTTTAAGCCGGCATACTTGCCTGCTAATCATTTTATAGCAGATGTGAGTGAGCTAAGAGCCGTTAACGGAGTAACAGCGAAAGCCTTTAACCAAGTAAAGGGTGCTGTCTGTGCATTACCCGTTGATACGTTCAAATTGAATGTGAATACCGTTAGCGAAAATAATGCTGCGCTACTTGCTGCGTTATTCACCCCTGAATTATCGGTGTCTGACGCTAAGACATTATTATCCAATCGCCCTTATGATGGCTGGCAAAATGTAGATGAGTTTTTTGCTGAAGGGGTGATTGCTCGTATCGATGGTGCGACGCAGTCTAAAGCGAAAGAACATATTGATATTAAAAGCGACTACTTTCAGCTGGATGCTGAGATCCTAGTGGATCGCGCCCGAGTTCGCGTCGTGGCCTTGCTTAAACGTGACGAACAAAAACAGGTGACGGTTGTACGTCGCCGTTATGGAGGAATCAGTGAGCGAGTTGCTGACAATCAGGCTAAGTAGCCGTCCTGACCAACCTGTACATTGGTTGGTGTGGTCGTCACAGCAGAATGAAGTGATTGCTTCAGGGCAGCTAAGTGATATGACCCAGTTAAATGAATTAGCTGATTATGCAGCACAGCGCCAAGTGCTGGCGTTGGCACCTGCACAAGATATTTTGCTAACCCAAGTTGCGATTCCTACCGGAAGTGGCCGTCAATTAGCTGCTGTCCTGCCCTTCTTACTTGAAGAAGAGTTAGCACAAGATATCGATGCCTTGCATGTGCACCTACTGAAACGTGACGGGGATATTGCCCATGTTGCGGTTGTTGAACATAAACGTATGCAAGCATGGCTTACAGCGCTTAATGATGCCGGTATGGAAGTGAAAAAACTCCTACCCGATGCTTTATGTTTACCGCTTTTTGAGCAGGGTTATTGTGCTGCGCAGTTGGACGAACAGTGGCTGGTTCGTCAATCAGAAACACAAGGTGTAGCAGCGGAAGCAAGTTGGTTAGGTAGTTGGCTATTGGCTCAAAATGCCCCCATTATTGCGACGGCAGATCTTGATAACGCAGATGTTGATGATTCTGGTGATATGGCAGCTTCGGTAGATACAGATGAAGCCGATAAGCTTGTAACTGAGACCAATATCGTTGCTGAAGCTCATATTCCAAATGCGGCTGATATTGTTATTCATCACTTTACACCTAAGCCTGAAAGTATCCCGTGTCAGTGGAAAGCAGAAACGCCAGAATTAGTGATGGAGCTTTTAGCGAAAGGGGCAGAAGAAACCAAGCTTAATATGCTGTCTGGTCCTTATAAAGCACAGTCAGCATGGCGTAAATATATTAAGCCGTGGCGGAAAGTCGCGATTGCGGCAGGCTTGGTACTGGTAGCCATGTTAACCGAGCACGTTTTATCAGTACAAAGCATGGAGCAACAAGCCCAAGCATACCGAACTGAAAGCGAGCGTATTTTCCGTCAGGTATTACCTAATTTTCGTAATATCCCAACGCAGAGTTATTTGAAGCGCCAAATGGACAGCGAATTAGCGCGTTTAGGTGGCGGTGGAAACCAAGAAGGTTTATTGCCTTGGCTCGCGCAACTAGAACCCATTTTTAAGAAGGTACCGCAAGTCGCGTACACCAATTTAAAATACGACCAAAATCGGGGTGAATTACGCTTACAAGCCACGGCTGCAGAATTCCAACATTTTGAGCAATTACGAACATTACTTGCTGCCGAGTTTACGGTACAGCAAGGGCAATTAAGTAAAGAAGGTAGTCAAGTGAATGGTGCTGTCGTGCTAAGGAGAAAGTCATGAAAGCATGGTGGAAAGCCCTCAGCCTTCGCGAACAGCGCTTGATGCTTGGCGCCGGTGGTGCATTGTTGATTGCTATTTTCTATTGGGGCTTATGGCAACCTTTGGCAACGCGTGCTGATGTGGCGCAACAGCGGATCAATAGTGAACGTCAATTACTAAGCTGGGTGAGTAAGAAAGCCAATAACATTGTCAGTTTACGTGGTAATGCATCAAGCAGCGCGGGGATCAGTGACAAAGGGTTAAATCAAGTTGTTAATGAAACTACGACTCGCTTTCGCATTGAATTGATCCGTATGCAGCCGCGAAGCGAAGCTGTTCAAGTATGGGTGAAGCCCGTACCGTTTAATACCTTAGTGAATTGGTTAGCCTTTTTACGTGATGAACATGGTATTGATGCGCAGTTTTTAGATATTTCGAAAGCCGATCAAAACGGTGTGGTCGAAGTGAACCGTTTACAGCTGGGTCGAGGTTAAGTGTGAAGTATAAGCTACTCCTTGGAACGTCATTTGGTGCGGTATTGCTGGGCAGTGCGATAGCACATGTGCCTGCAAGTTGGTTGTGGTTGCAAGCCCCGGTGATTAATGGACTTAATGTTTCAGGCATCCAAGGTACACCTTGGGAAGGTCGTGCTACTCAAGTACGTTGGCAGCAGTACCAACTAGGTCAGATGCAATGGCAGTTTAATGCCAGTGCGTTATTCACTGGTAACGTGGCTTTTACGGTGCGCTTTGGCCAAGGCAGTGAGATGCGCGTTGATGGCCGTGGTGTTGTGGGCTACGGTATGTCGGGGGCTTTTGCGCGTAATTTTTTAGTCTCTATTCCTGCCACGGAAGTTGTTAAATATGCGCGTGTTCCTGTGCCTGTGAAAGTCGATGGATTATTGGAACTGACGGTACGTGATTACCTTCATGCTCAGCCTTTTTGTTCAACGCTAGATGCCTCCTTAGCTTGGTCGACCGCGAATATTTCCTCACCAATGGGTGGGATCAACCCTGGTGCTGTGATTGCAGATTTAAGCTGTAATGATGGTAGTGTCTTCGCGAAAACCAATCAATCATCGGCAGATGTATCAAGTGATTGGCAGGCATCTTTAGCACCAAATTACAGTTATAACCTCTCTGGGTGGTTTAAGCCTGGCGCTGAATTTCCACCACAGTTAGGGCAACAACTGAAATGGTTAGGTGATCCTGATGGTAAAGGGCGGTATAACTTGAACTTTAATGGCCGTTTGTAAGCATAACGAATAGGACGACAGCATGGCAGCTGATAACAACAAACCCCAAATTCTATCGACAGAGGTTGTTGCACAATCTCGATTATTTAAAATTGAGTCGCTTGATTTGCGTTTTTCTAATGGGGTGGAACGTAAATATGAACGCATGAAGCCGAGTGGCCGTCATGCAGTATTGGTCGTCCCTGTTACAGCTGAAGGCGATCTCTTATTAGTGCGAGAATATGCTGCTGGTACCGATCGTTATGAGCTGGGTTTTCCAAAAGGGTTAATTGATCCGGGTGAAAGCGCAATCGAGGCTGCGAATAGAGAATTAAAAGAAGAAATAGGTTTTGGTGCTAATATGCTGACGCCATTGAAAGAGGTGGTGCTAGCACCATCGTACTTCTCTAGTAAAATGACCCTTTTTCTGGCGCAAGGTTTGTACCCTGAACAGCTAGAAGGGGATGAACCCGAGCCACTGGAATTGGTTCGTTGGCCCGTCAATCAAGGTGAAGAGCTAATTAACCATCTGGATTTTGCAGAAGCGCGCAGTATCACAGCATTGTTTTTAGCTTTAAAGCAATTGGCTGACTAAGAAGGAATCTACTATGGAATTGTCGAATTTAATCCCTTCAGTAATAGAAATTGCTCGTGCTTCAGGCCAAGTGATCCTCGATATTTATCAACGTGGCCAGTTTGAAAAGCAAATCAAACACGATAATACGCCAGTGACGAGTGCAGATATTGCAGCGCATAAATTGATCGTAGCGCAACTTTCAGAGCTCACGCCAGACATCCCTGTATTATCAGAAGAAGATGCCAGTATTCCGTTAGCAGAGCGTAGCCAATGGGATCGTTATTGGTTAGTTGACCCTCTGGATGGGACCCAAGAGTTTATTGCTGGCAGTGGTGACTTTGCGACTATCATTGCATTGGTGGAAAATAATCAACCTAAGATGGGGGTGGTGTATGCGCCCATTTCTGGGGTGACGTATTACGCTTATCAAGGTAAAGGCGCCTGGAAGATCACACCCGATGGTGAAACCTTCCGCATTGCGACCCATAAGCATGAGTTACCAACCCAGTCGATTGCAGTAGCCATTAGCCGTCGTCAAAATATTCAAGCGATCACAGATCGATTAGATCCAGCGTTAAACTATGACTTAGTGCCATTAGGTTCAGCGGCACTAAAAGCGTGCTTAGTTGCTGAAGGGGCTGTGGATTGTTATTTACGTTTAGGCCCGACAGGTGAATGGGATACCGCGGCGACACAATGCATTGTTGAAGAAGCTGGTGGTCGGATTTTGAATACGCATCTAACACCGTTGTCTTATAATGAGCGAAATACGCTAGAGAACCCTAACTTCATTACATTAGGGGATGAGCATTTACCGTGGGCCAAGATCCTCACACCCGACGATCGGATGATGGATGCGGTGTAGAGCACTGATGGCAAATAATCATTAGCGAAACGGAGCCTATGGCTCCGTTTTGTTTTGGGTTTAATTAAAATCGTTAGGTTAGAACAAGCGATTTAGGCCATTCAACGCAGCAACGCGATAAGCCTCGGCCATGGTTGGGTAGTTGAAGGTGGTATTCACGAAATAATCGATCGTATTTCCTTCTCCTTTTTGTTCCATGATCGCTTGGCCGATATGAATGATCTCGGCAGCTCTTTCGCCAAAGCAGTGGATCCCTAATATCTCTTTGGTCTCTCGGTGGAATAATAGTTTTAAACTGCCAACTTCAGTCCCTGCAATTTGAGCGCGAGCAAGGTGTTTAAATTGGGAGCGACCGACTTCGTAAGGCACTTTGTCAGCTGTAAGTTGCTGCTCGGTTTTACCGACGGAGCTGATTTCAGGAATGGTATAAATACCGGTCGGGATATGGTCGATTAAACTGCCTTGGGCCTCCCCATTACTGATGGCTTGCGCGACATAACGACCTTGATCGTAAGCGGCACTCGCAAGGCTAGGGTAGCCAATGACATCACCAACCGCATAAACATGTTCAACATCGGTGCGATAGTTTTGATTAACCTTGAGTTGGCCGCGAGAATCTGGGGTTAATCCCACTTTATCAAGCTGTAGCCTATCGGTATTACCTGTGCGGCCATTGGCATACAGCAAACAATCAGCCCGCATCTTCTTACCCGACTCAAGGTGTAAAATCACCCCATCTTCAGTACCTTCAATTCGCTCATAGGTTTCGCCATTGCGGATCATCGCGCCGCTATTCCATAAGTGATAAGAGAGGGAGTCTGAAATTTCGTTATCTAAAAATTCCAATAAGCGATCGCGAGTATTAATTAAATCTACTTTTACACCTAGCCCGCGGAAGATGGACGCATATTCACTGCCGATCACACCTGCACCATAAATGATGATATGGCGAGGGTCATGCTTGAGCTGCAGAATCGAGTCGCTGTCATACACTCGCGAGTGGTTAAAGTCGACATCTGCAGGTTGGTAAGGGCGTGAACCTGTGGCGATTACAAAAGTATCAGCATGGTATAAATCGTGGCTACCGTCTTTATTGCGTACCTGTACCGTATGGCTATCAACAAAGCTCGCTTCACCAAAAAGAATGCTGCACTGATTACGGTCATAAAACCCTTGGCGCATACGGGTTTGTTTGTTCACTACGTCTTGAGCATGGCCTAATATTTGGCTGAAAGTACTGTGCAGACTAGAGTTGTTTTTGCAGTACAGTGGGTTTTGGTTGAACTCGATGATTCGACTGACGGCATGGCGTAGTGCTTTTGAGGGAATGGTGCCCCAGTGGGTGCAACCGCCACCGACGCTATCTTCGCGTTCAATAATGGCGACATCGAGGCCAGCTTTGGTTAATCCCATCGCTGCCCCTTCACCGCCAGGACCGCTACCTATTACGATGGCGTCAAAATGTTGGGCGGTTTGTCGATTTTTCTTTGTCATTGGCTTGGCCTTTATTATCATCCATGCAACATTGCCGTAGCGGCAGTGTAACCTTGATTTTGCTGGTGGAAAATCAGTTGATAGCCATAGCTCGGTAGCGATCACGTTGTCAGCGTATCGAAAACTAACCTTGCAAGTACCCTTGGCGAAAATATGCTACTTTGTGAGCCAGTAGTTAAAAGTGACAAATGTCGCTTTGATTCAGTTTAAGTCAGGACTTACTATGGTCTGATTAATTTCATAAGAGCCTTATCGAAAGATCAGGATTCTCGCTGAACTGGTATTGAAAACCGCGTATAGTTGCAGCACAGAGTATTAGAGAACCAATAGATTCATGGGTATTAGGGCTCAACAAAAAGAAAAAACCCGTCGCTCGCTTATTGATGCTGCGTTTAGCCAGCTTAGTGCTGATCGTAGTTTTTCCAGCTTAAGTTTGCGTGAAGTTGCACGTGAAGCGGGGATTGCTCCCACCTCTTTTTATCGTCATTTTAAAGATATGGATGAGCTTGGCCTTACCATGGTTGATGAAGGTGGTTTGATTCTGCGTCAGTTGATGCGTCAGGCCCGCCAACGGATTGCCGAAGAGGGAAGTGTTATTCGCACTTCGGTTGAAACGTTTACTGAATTTATTGAAGGTAGTCCAAACGTATTTAGACTGCTTTTGCGTGAACGCTCGGGAACATCTACCGCCTTTCGTGCGGCTGTAGCGCGCGAAATTCAACATTTTGTAGCGGAACTTGCCGAGTATTTAGAAGCCAAAACAGGGGTAACGCACGACGAGGCTTACACCCAAGCTGAGGCATCAGTTACATTAGTATTCAGTTCTGGCGCTGAAGCGTTAGATCTAGACAATCATGCGCGTGCTGAGCATGCCGAACGGCTGATCATGCAATTACGAATGATTGCAAAAGGTGCCTACTGGTACCGTAAAGAGCGTGAGCGTCGTGAGCTCAGGCAAAAACTATAACCTTATTTTGCTGGTGAAGAATATGAACAAGGAACAAGTAAAAGCTGAACGTAAAACATTGATTTTATCTTTGTTAGCGGGTTTATGTGGTAATGCAACGCTGGCGGTATTTACGTCAAGCGCCGTTGCTTTCTCCGTCTTTCCTGTTATCGCTTTTGCCATGGCAGTGTACTGCCTATACCAAGAATACTTAACAAAACCTATGTCAGAAGGCACGCCTGCAATTGCGTTTGCTTGTTTCTTAGTAGGTGCATTTGGCTATTCATCTTTCCTACGCGCACAAATGCCTGAAATGGGTTCAAACTTCTTACCACTGATGATTTCTCTTGGTCTATTGTTCTGGGTTGCGGTGAAACTTGGTGTGATGGGTAAGAAAGAAGAAGCGGCAGCTTAACTTTTACTCATTAAATGGATTGCAATAAAAAAGGCGCTTAAAGCGCCTTTTTTTGTTTTTGATGACCGTCATAAATAAGCGAGGCTTATTTACGTTCCAGCAATACACCAGCTTCCATGTGGTGGGTGTATGGGAATTGATCAAAAAGAGCAAAACGCGTGATGTTGTGTGTTTCGCTTAAGATAGCTAAGTTTTCTTTTAACGTATCTGGGTTACATGAAATGTACATGATACGTTCATAGCCTTGCACCATACGGCAGGTGCCTTCGTCCATACCCGAGCGCGGTGGATCAACGAAGATAGTGTTGCAGTTATAGCTCTGCAAATCGACGTTTTGATCTTTGAGGCGGCGGAATTCACGCTTACCTTCCATCGCATCCGTAAAATCTTCTGCTGACATACGAATGATCTGAACGTTGTCGATATTATTTACGGCAATATTAAACTGCGCAGAGTCTACCGATGGTTTAGCGAGCTCTGTGGCGAGAACACGTTCAAAGTTTTGTGCTAGCGCTAGTGAGAAGTTACCGTTACCACAGTATAACTCCAACAGATCACCTTCACTTTCTTGGGTGCAGTCCACAGCCCATTCAAGCATCTTCTGTGCTACTTCACCGTTGGGTTGAGTAAAGCTGTTTTCAACTTGTTTGTATGTGAGTACGCGATCATGCACTTTCAGCTTTTCAATCACATGCTCTTGGTCTAGAACAATTTTCTGTTTACGTGCACGGCCAATTAGATTCAGGTTAAACCCTTCATCATTTAAGCGTTGTTTTAAGGCTTTAGCTTCTGCTTCCCATGCTTCGTCTAGCTGACGGTGGTATAACAATGAAACTAAAATTTCACCGCTTAGCGTCGAGAGGAAATCCACTTGGAATAGCTTGTGGCGCAGTGCTTGAACTGGCTTTAGCGCATCGATTATCAGTGGCATTAAATCGTTGATAAGACGACTGGCTGCTGGGAATTGATCCACGCGGTATTTTTCGCGGGTCGCTTGATTAAACATTGCGTAGTAAAGGTCTTCACCTTCATGCCATACACGGAACTCTGCTCGCATACGGTAATGTTCAGCAGGTGAGGCAAAAACCTCAAGCTCTGGCGTTTCAAAATCTGCGAAGATATTTTGAATTCGTTCTGCTTTTTCATCCAACTGAAGTTGGTAATCAGCGGGATTAACTGCGGTGGATGCCATTTGTTTGCCTCAAACTGCTCAAATTAAGAGCGGAGATTTTATTGTATTGTTGCGGGATGTCCAGCCTTGAGGCAGATAAAGTGTCAAAGCTGGCGCTTATTTGCTGTTAAGTCTAAACAAAGCTAGACAATTAATGACGGGATTACTAGGATTCGCGGTGCGCTGGTTTGCCATGATGGCTAGGGAATACGGTGAAAATCCGTAACTGACGCGCAGCGGTGATAGAGAACGAAAGCACATGGACGTAGTTCCAAACACTGTTTTGTCTATTTAGCTCAGCAATAGATGAAATGGGAAGTTGTTGCCGTAGGCGGTGTAAACCACGCTCTTAAGTCCGAATACCAACCAGTGCTTCGAAGCAATGTGCTTAGTAATAAACGCGATTTAAGGTATCCAATCTAATGAAAAAAACGCTCTTAGCAGTGGCGTTAGCCCCTCTATTTATCCAAAGTCAGGCTTTTGCGACTGAAACATCAACCGATGATGTGATGGTGGTAACAGCAAACCGATTTGAACAATCAGCATCTTCAGTCTTAGCGCCAGTCAGTATCGTAACGCGTGAAGACATAGAGCTACTACAAGCGCAAAGTGCACTGGATGTATTGAAAACTTTACCGGGTATCGAAATTAGTTCGAATGGTGGTAAGGCACAGTCTTCCGCTATTTATATTCGTGGTACATCGTCACGTCATACCTTAGTGCTTGTCGATGGTGTTCGTTTGAACTCTTCTACGACAGGCGGTGCATCAGTTGGCTTGATCCCTGCAGATGCAATCGAGAAAATTGAGATTGTTCGTGGGCCTCGTGCGGCTGTTTATGGTTCAGATACTATCGGTGGTGTAATCAGTATTACCACCACACCTAAATCAGGTAGTGTTCATCAAGCTAAGGCAACTTTTGGTAGCAACAACTACTCACAACAAAGTTGGCGTTCAGTTGGTCAGATTTCAGAAAATACACAAGGCAGCTTTGTTGTTAATAATGAGCAAAGTGATGGTTACCGAGTAAAATCAACAGCACCAGAAGGTGATGAGCATGGTTTTGAATCTAAAACACTTCTGGGCAGTTTACGTCATGCGGCAACAGATTCAATAAATCTATATTTTACTGGCTATTATCAAACTTCATTAGTGGAATATGATCAAGGTAGTAAGTATGAATCTGACCGTGAAAAATATAATTTCTCAGGTGGTATAGATTACACGGTGGGTAGTTGGCTATCTAAGCTAGAACTGAGTGACTCGAAAGAAGTTACTGCAGATGGCAAATCGGATGGTGGCAAGTCAGGCAAAGGCTCATTAACAACGAAACGTCAAAGTGTCGCATGGGTTAATACGCTGACTCAAATTGAAAATAGTGTGATTAACCTTGGCGTGGACTATTACAAAGAAACCGCAGAACGTGGTGGAACGAACACGAAAGACTTCAGTGATAACAGCAAACATAACACCGCTGCATTTGTAACCGGTCATACTCGAATAGTAGAATTAACACTTGAAGCTGCGTTACGCCATGATAAAGATAGTGCATTTGGTGGCTACACAACGTGGAACTTAGCTGCTGGTTATGCAGTAACGAGTGCTATTGATGTGGTCGGTAGTTACGGTACTGCATTCAAAGCACCAACATTTAATGATTTGTATTATCCTGGTGGTAGTGGCAACCCTGACTTGAAACCAGAAACTTCGAAATCTGCAGAGCTGGGAGTTAAAGGGCGTCATGATTTATTAGATTGGGGTGTTACGGCATACCAAACCGATATTAAAGATATGATTGCTTGGGCTCCTACAACAGCAGGTCCTTGGAAGCCGGACAATATCGATAATGCTAAAATTAAAGGCATTGAACTTGAATTAGGTTTCGATACTGGTCCTATATCCCATCGTGTTGTCGGTGATTGGAAAGATCCTGAAGATAAGAAAGATGGTAGTCAGTTAATTCGTCGCGCTAAACAAAATTATAAGTGGGTGGGAACTTATAGTTCAGAGATGGTTGATGTTTCATTAGTGGCTAACTACGTTGGCAAGCGTTATGACTCGAAGCAGTATGAGTTAGATGCATACACAACGGCCGATGCTGCTGTTACTTATCGGGTGACAGATAAGTTCACGGCAGGATTGCGCGCTAGTAATCTATTCGATAAAGAGTATCAAACATCGAAAGACTACCCAGCCCCAGAGCGCGCATTTTATGTGAACGGCTCATACCAATTCTAGAAATATTATCTCGTTGATAAAGGCCGCTCATTAGCGGTAATGCCGATCAGTTAGCGTAAATATGATCGGTTGAACGATCCTCCAGAGCTGTCAAAATCCAAGTGTAATTAATGC
>NZ_NOIF01000016.1 GCF_002265265.1 Photobacterium sanguinicancri | reverse complement strand
AATATAAGCGTTTTTGTTCAACTTGATAATGACCACTATTCGCCGACTGTCAGTCTTATTATTTGCAAGTGATTATGACTAAAAAGAGTAAAATCATATCCAATACTGATCAAGTCGAAGTTCGCGATTTTGATCTTGCTAGCCCAGAACATCGTATCGGTGCGCTCCAAGCGATCATCGATAATGTCTGCAAACAATTTGAACGAACGGCTCGGCAGTCATACCACCATCTACTTCGCCACCCTGTATCGTTTAGCCTTGAACAACAAGACACGCTGAAACTTCAAGATTATTTGCAGCAGATGCCAAAGCCGTCACTGTACCGTGAGTTTATTGTGTCACCACATGACTTACACGGCACCATTGCGATTGATGGCGAGCTGCTTTTCTTTATGGTCGATCTGTTCTTTGGTGGTCTTGGCAGTAATAAACGAAAACGTACTGAGATGAGTGATACGGAACTTCGCTTAGTCGAACGCTTTTTTTGTGTCGCCCTTGAGCATTTCTCCAACGGCTGGCACAGCATCACTAATTGGCAAAGCGAGCTAACCGAGAAGAATACACTGCGCCTCGGCAACATGATGCAAACCAATCAACTCTATCAAGTCTGTCACTTCACAATGGAAGTAGCCGGGCATAAGGGCTGGCTGGCGATCTCGCTACCTTTTGCCGGATTGGACTTTTTACGTGACCAGCAAAAACCGATAGATATTGATACCGACCCTGAATTACAGGCCCGAATTCAAAATAAAATCTGTCAGGCGCCAATGCACCTAACAACAACATTAGCAGAGCGCCGTTTGCCTTTAGGTAACGTGATGGATCTAAAAGCTGGTGATGTTATTCCGATTGAGTTACCAAATGAAGTTACGGTTAAGGCGGGGAATACAGCCCTGTTTACTGCGCGCGTTGCGGAAAACAATGCCAGCCTAGTTCTTCAAGTCCAAAGCGTGATTAAGCAAAATAGGAATTAAAATGTCTGAACAAGTCTCTGATTTAAATATCGATCTTGATGACCTTGATCTTGGCAGCTTAGGGCAAGACCCAATGCCCGCTGCGATGAATACTCCAACGCAAGATATGAGCTTCATTCGAAATATTCCAGTCAATCTGACACTGGAAGTGGCGAGCACTGAACTGATGGTCGGTGACTTAATGAATGTCGGTTTAGGCACTGTAATTGAGCTTGATAAGCTTAGCGGTGAAGCGATGGATGTGAAAGTCAACGGTACTCTACTTGGCCATGCTGAAGTGGTTATTGTGAACAACAAATACGGCCTACGTTTAGTCGATGTGGTTGATGACAATGACATGCTAAAAGGGCTTACCAAGTAATGCGCTATCTGGCTTTAATGGGCTTATGGCTCTTTGCTTGTACGCCTGCATGGGCACAAGATTTGTCATTACTGACCATTAACGGCCCAGCAGGGCAAGAGGAATACAGCGTAAAGCTACAAGTCTTCTTGCTCATGACAGCGCTGGCTTTTTTACCCGCCATGTTGCTGATGGTAACCAGCTTTACCCGCATTATTATTGTGCTCGGTATTTTACGCCAGGCCATGGGTTTACAACAAAGTCCACCCAATCGTATTTTAGTCGGTATCGCGATGACAATGACCTTATTTATCATGCGTCCCGTGCTTTATGACATCTATGATAATGCGGTAATTCCTTATCAAGAAAACCAAATGACGTTGCAAGATGCGGCACAAACAGCGGCAAAGCCACTGCGCCAGTTTATGTTGCAGCAAACACGTGAAACCGACTTAGAACAAATTCTGCGTATTGCCAACGAGTCTCCCCCTGACAATCTCGATGACCTCGATTTTCTGATTGTCATGCCAGCATTCGTCCTTAGTGAGCTTAAAACCGCGTTTCAAATTGGCTTTATGTTATTCATCCCCTTTTTGATTATCGACATCGTTGTCGCCAGCGTATTGATGGCGATGGGTATGATGATGCTATCGCCACTGATCATTTCCTTACCATTCAAGCTAATGATTTTTGTCATGGTCGATGGCTGGTCAATGACGGTTGGAACATTAAGTGCCAGCTTTGGCTAAGCAGTTATTCATCACCGGGGAAATGGATAAGATATGGGTTCAGAATTTGTAGCGGCATTTTTTGGTGATGCACTCGTTATCATCATCAGCATGGTGTGCGTATTAATTGTGCCAAGCCTTTTGGTTGGTCTTGTGGTCAGTATTTTTCAAGCCGCCACCCAAATCAATGAACAAACGCTGAGTTTTCTCCCGCGCTTACTGGTTACTTTGGCTATGCTGGGGTTTGCTGGCCCTTGGCTACTGCGCACATTGGGTGATTTATTTACCCGTCTGTTCCTCGATATTCCACATTTAATCGGTTAACCCATTATGGAGTTATCCGCAGCGCAATTCACCGCATTAATCGGGCAGGTATGGTGGCCGTTCTTTCGTATTAGTGCCGCATTAATGCTGATGCCTATCTTTGGTGGTAGCCAAATTCCGGTACAGGTCCGCATTGCCTTATCGCTAATTATTAGCGTGCTTGCCGCTCCGTTAATGCCGACAATGCCTGCGGTTGACCCCCTTTCTGTTGAAGCGCTAATTCTCGCGGGGCAACAAGTGATCATCGGCGCTATGCTCGCCTTATTGCTCGATTTACTCTTTGCCATTTTCACTACGATGGGGCAGATCTTATCGATGCAAATGGGCCTAGGGATGGCGATGATGAATGACCCGATTAATGGGGTCAGTATTCCTGCGTTAGGTAAGTATTATCAACTCTATGCTTTAATGCTTTTTCTGGCGCTAGATGGCCATTTAGTCGCGTTAGATGTAATGGTACAAAGCTTCAACATTTGGCCCGTAGGCGAGATGATGAGCCAAATGGCACTGCATACTATCATCATGCGATTTGGCTGGATGATGGCCGCCGCTTTGCTGCTCTCATTACCCGCTGTTTGTGCCATGTTATTGGTCAATGGATCATTCGGTATGATGAACCGCGCAGCACCTCAGCTTAACGTGTTTGCACTTGGCTTCCCGATGACTATGCTATTGGGTCTGATCTGTTTACTGATCACCACATCTGGCATTCCTGAAAACTTCACCCGTTTAAGCAGCGAAACCCTATCACTGATGTTAACGCTTGAGGAGGTACGGCCATGAGCAATGACAGTAGTCAGGATAAAACGGAACAGCCCAGTCAGCAGAAATTACGCAAAGCCAGAGAGGACGGTAACCTCCCTCGTTCAAAAGAGCTGGTAACGGCGTTAATGACACTGGGTAGTGCACTACTACTGACGGCATTTGGTGGCACCTTGGCAGAAATGTTTCGTCAAGTGACCCTACTGAATATGCGGTTATCTAAAGAAGCCGCTTTTGACACTAAAATCATGCTTCAGAACCTCAGTGAAAGTTTATGGTTAATGGTATCTGCCATTGGCCCTATGCTAGGACTGTTGGTACTCATTACCATTTTTGCCAACCTGCTTCGCGGGGGCTGGAACCTGTCGGCAAAATCAGCCCAACCCAAATTCTCCAAGCTTAATCCTATTTCAGGGATTAAGCGGATGTTCTCGACCAAGTCATTAGCTGAGCTGGTCAAAAGTATTCTCAAGGTCACCTTAATTATCGCCACCTTGGTGCTGTTAATTAAAAACACCCTCAACGACATTGTGAATTTACAACGTTTACCGCTGCCCGAAGCCATGCTACAAACCGTCGATTTTTTATGGCTTGGGCTATTTAGCTTTGGGTTAGCGCTGCTGTTCATTGCGATTTTAGAACTGCCATATTCGGGCTGGGAGTACACCAAACAGCTCAAGATGACCAAACAAGAAGTAAAAGAAGAAAGTAAAAACAGCGAAGGTCGCCCTGAAGTCAAAGCCCGAATTCGCCAGCTACAACAGCAAATGTCGCAACGTAGTTTGACCCAAACCGTGCCCCAAGCGGATGTCGTCATTACCAACCCAACGCACTATGCGGTGGCACTGAAATACGATTTAGATAAAGCTGGAGCACCCTTTGTGATCGCCAAAGGTGTCGATCAAATGGCGCTCCAAATTCAGCAAGTGGCACGCCGCCATGATTGCCCTGTGGTAGAAATTCCGCCGCTTACCCGTGCCGTGTATTACTCCACTAATGAATGGCAGGAAGTGCCTGCTCCTTTATATGTCGCCGTTGCACATATTCTGACGTTTGTTTTCCAAATGAAAGAATATCAAAAAGGGCGTCAGCCAAGTAAACCTGAATTTCCACGGGTCTCTATTCCCCGAGAACTTCGTCGTTAACGAGAACAATCTGCCATGAAACAGAAACTCGCTCCCATTATGTCCGTGCTTAGCAAAGGGCAAATAGGGATCCCGCTCCTCCTGATGACCCTTCTTGCAATGGTCATCTTACCCGTGCCTCCCGTTATTCTGGATATGCTGTTCACCTTCAACATTGTCTTGGCTTTGTTGGTGACCTTGGTCAGTGTTTACAGTAAACGTTCGCTCGATTTCTCGGTATTTCCGAGTATCTTGCTGATTGCGACATTGCTCCGTCTGGCATTGAACGTGGCATCAACACGGGTGGTATTACTCCATGGTCACGAAGGTGGCGATGCGGCAGGTAAGGTAATTCAAGCCTTTGGTGATGTGGTTATCGGTGGTAACTATGTTGTCGGTATGGTGGTGTTCGTTATTCTGATGATCATCAACTTCGTGGTGGTCACCAAAGGTGGCGAGCGAATTTCAGAAGTTAGCGCCCGCTTCACCTTGGATGCGATGCCCGGTAAACAGATGGCGATCGATGCGGATTTAAACGCAGGTATTATCGACCATAACCAAGCCAAGAAACGCCGTGAAGATGTCGCCCAAGAAGCCGACTTCTTTGGTTCGATGGACGGTGCGTCCAAGTTTGTTCGTGGTGATGCTATCGCGGGGATGTTGATCCTATTTATCAACATCATTGGTGGTGTCAGCATTGGTGTATTTCAACATGGCTTAGGCTTTTCAGACGCGTTCCAAACCTTTGTGCTGCTCACCATTGGTGATGGCCTTGTAGCGCAAATTCCATCGCTATTACTAGCAACATCTGCGGCTATTGTGGTAACTCGCGTTACCGACAGCAATGATTTAGCCAATCAAATTACCAGCCAAATGCTGGCATCGCCGCGCGCACTGTATGTCGTGGCAGGTATCATGCTGGTGTTAGGCTTGATCCCTGGCATGCCCCATGTGGCATTTCTATGTTTTGCTGCCGTCGTTGCGTTTGCTGGCTGGAAAATGCGGGAAGAAGCACCGACGATCAATCATGACGATTTGGCGCGTGCCGAAGAGATCGTTGAACAACATGATCAACCCGACCAACGTGAAATTGCGTCAAAAGATATTCCTCTCGTTCACGCTATCAGTCTGAATGTGGGCTATCGCTTAGTGAACTTGATCGACCGAAAGCAAGGTGCTGAATTACTTAGTCGCTTACTTGGTGTACGAAAAACCCTCACTGAGCATCGCGGCTTTGTGGTGCCTCAAATCCATGTGCGTGATGATTTAGCATTAGATGCCAATCATTATAAAATTGCCGTTCGCGGTGCCAATATCGTAGAAGCTGAAGTCGAAATGGACTGCCTACTGGCCATTAATCCAGGGCAAGTTTACGGCAATGTCGATGGCATTATGACGCGCGATCCCGCTTATAACATGGAAGCCATTTGGATTAAGCCTCACGATAAAGATAAAGCGGTGAACCTAGGCTATACCGTGGTCGACCATGCCACCATCATTTCGACCCATATCAGTAAAGTGATCAACGACTGTATTGAAGAAGTACTCAGCCCAGAAGAAGTAACCGGAATAATGGATCGCTTAGCGGCGCTTAACGGTAAATTAGCAGATGACCTACAGCAGAAGTTAACCCAGCAACAGCTACTGCGTGTTTTCCGTCAGCTGACCGTCGATGGGGTGTCACTATCGGATATTGTTACGATTGCCAACTCGCTGGTTGAATCAGCCGAACTATCCAAAGATCCTATCTTGTTAGCAGCCGATGTTCGCTGCATGTTACGCCGCGTCATTTTAGGCAACTTAGTGGGTACCAAGGCTGATATTCCTGCTATTACGCTGTCAGCAGAGCTCGAAAATATGTTGGTTAATGCGCTAAGCCAGGCGCAAGCCGGTGGTCACGTTCAACTCGATGGTTTCGCCCTTGAGCCAACCGTGATTGAAAAACTACAACGCAGCTTGCCAGAGGTGCTGGATAACATGCGCCTAAATAGCCATACTCCAATTTTATTGGTGATGCCACAATTACGCCCACTGCTAGCACGTTATTCTCGAATTTGTGCCCGTGGTTTACATGTGCTGTCATTCAATGAAATCCCCGATGATCGCAATATCTCGGTCGTCGGCAACATGGGCTAAGCTATCGCGCTCACAAGAATAAACCCGCTATCATAAAAAACGGGGCGCCTCATTGGCGCCCCGTTTTTCATTTAAGCCATTTCATGATGACTAAGAAACCGCATGTGCCGTGGTTTTCTTTTCGACCGGAATAAACAGAACAGGCACAGCCATGACAGCCATCAGCCAGAATAAATTAGCGCCCCATAAGCCGTATAACCAACCACTCAGCGCTGTCATCAATGCCATGAACGCCCCTAATGGCAAGGCATTGTATAACGCCTGCAAAGCAACCATTTGATTACTTGGCGCTTGCTGAATATAACGAATGGCCGCTAAGTGTGCCGCTGCAAATGTCACGCCATGTAACGCCTGTGCAATGACCAACATCGGCAGTGCCGTCATAGATGCGGTCATCCCCCAACGCAGCAATACACCAAATGCCGCTAGACGGAACATCCCCGCCACACTCCAATTGACAAACAAACGCTTACTGGTGGCAAAGACGAAAATTTCAGCCACCACGCTGAAACTCCATAAGTAACCAATAATGGCTTCGCTATAACCAATTTCTTTCCAGTAAATTGCACTAAAACTATAATAAGCGGCATGACTACCTTGCAGTAATGCGGCAATCACCAATAAGCGAATCACTAAACTATCCCGCAACATTTCACTTAATGCTGGGCGACTCTGTCCACTTTCTTCATGCGCGCTTGGAGCAATAGTTGGGTTTCGCATAGAAAACACCAATGCTGCCGCGAGGCCCGCAATCGCCACCCACGGAATAACATTTGCGCCATATTGAGCGGCTAACAAACCCACCAGCGTTGAACCACCAATAAAAGCAATCGATCCCCAAAGGCGGGTACGACCATAGTCTAAGTGACCATCCTTCGCATAGTGATTGGCCAGCGCATCTGACAAGGGGATCACCGGACCTGCCGCTAAATTAAACAACACAGTGACAGCCGCTAACGCCCACAAACTGCCCCCACAGAATATGTAAATAACACAACTTAACAACGCGGCTAAAGCAAGCCAGCGCAGCGCAGGGATTAAATGTTCCACTTTATGAATGCGTGGTGTCAGCACTAAATTAGCAACACAACGCACCGCCAAACCCATGCCAATTAACAAACCAATATTTGAGGCGTTCACCCCTAGATGCGCAAACCACAATCCCCAAAACGGTAAATAAACACCATAACTAAAGAAAAAACCGAACAGGTACTGCGAGGTCCAACCATACGGACTACTACGAAACATGCGACATCCTAATGCACGAAAATAAGGCGGTATTATGCCTAAAGTTTCAACACGCGCCCACCGTAATAGCAGCATTATTTCGCCTAAAAGTGCCATGATCTGGCGTGAAGGAAGATACGAGATAAAATCTAGACTAAAGTCGTCTGGCTTGATCACGCATCAGCACCGACAATAACTTTATCTCTTTTTGTATGGTGCCAGCTTGGAGCTAAGATGACTGATAAATTTGATACCTCGCTGCCGCCTTTCGATCGCTTAACAGCCATCGAGCAACAAACATTACGTAACGCGCTTGATGTTATCTATTTTCGGGCTGGCGAAACCGTTATTGCCGCTGGCGCTGACTGCCATCAGCTTTACATCATCATAAAAGGCAATATCGAAGAATATAGCGCGCCGTTAAACCCTGAAGAACATCACCACAAAGAAACCTTCGCTCACTACGCCAATGATGATTTATTTGATGTCAGCGCCCAGATTAAAGGCCAGAGCCGTCACGCATTTAAAGCCTGTGAGGATACGATTTGTTATACCCTACCACGTGAATTATTCGTACAGTGCTATCAAAACAACAGTCAATTTTCAGCCTATTTCGATACGAATCTCACCAAACGCCAAGCCTTATTAGAAGAAGCGCATCATCAACAAAACTTGGCGGAATTCATTCTGACAAAAATTGATGATGACAATATTCAACCTTGCTTGGTGGTACCGCATGACACCCCTTTATTATCGGTCACCCAGCAAATGAAAACCAAAGAGCTGGATGCTGCCTTTGTAACCCTCAATAACTTGCCGCAATACGGCATTGTGACCCGCACCGACTTATTACATGCCACTTTACTTGATGGGCACCCGCACGATACTGCGGTAAGTCGCATCGCCACCACACCGGTTGTCAGTGTCAATAAGGGGGATTATCTGTTCAATGCCATGCTGGCAATGACACGCCAAAAAGTAAAACGAGTACAGGTCTGCGATAACGATGCCGTGGTCGGTATGCTCGATTTAACCCAAGTGCTCAGCTTGTTTTCAACTCACTCTCATGTACTAACACTACGTATTGCGCGGGCTGAAACTATCGAAGAGTTAGCCCTTGCCGCTAATAGCCAGCAAACCTTGGTCGAGACGTTATTCAACAATGGGATTCGCACCCTATTTGTAATGGAACTGATAGCTGCCGTTAACGAACAAATCATAGAGAAAGCCTTCAAGCTGATAGTGCCCACTCACTTACAACCACACTGTTGTTTAATGGTGATGGGATCTGAAGGTCGTGGTGAGCAAATATTAAAAACAGATCAAGACAATGCATTAATCATTGAAGATGGTATCGACTGGCCTGATTGCGCCAGCGTGATGACTCAACTGACCAATACATTACAACAGCTCGGCTACCCACTTTGTCCAGGTAATGTCATGGTCAGTAATCCGCATTGGGTTAAATCACAGCGAATCTGGCTCCAGCACATCACCCAGCTCTGTCAGCATGGTGATCCTGATAGCATGATGACGCTTGCCATTTTAGCCGATAGCCATGCCGTTGCAGGTAACCAAGCCTTGCTGACACCATTACAAGCATGCCTTCATCAACACCTTGCCGACCAAGAACGTTTGCTCTCTATCTTCACCCGCCCAGCATTGCAATTTAGTATCCCGTTGACCTTATTTGGCAACTTAAAGGCAGGCAAACACGGACTGAACATCAAGCAAGGTGGGATTTTCCCCATCGTACATGGCATACGTGCACTGGCGCTGGAACACAACATTAGCCCCAACAATACGTTTGAGCGCATTGCGGTATTAACAGAGCAACGCGTACTGGAGCAACGTACTGCAGACAATTTAAGTGAAGCCCTAAAACTGTTTATTAAATTGCGCCTTCACCAACAATTGCGCCAACAAAAAGATGGGCAACAGCACCACATTGATATCAGCACCTTAAACCGTGCCGAACGGGATGTGCTCCGTCATAGCCTACATGTCGTTAAAAAATTCAAAGAATGGCTGGGTTACCACTACCAGATCCGTGATTAACCAAAGCCACGATAGTAAGAGAGAATCCGATGAATAGTCTTCGCCGCGCTTGGTATCAGCATAAAAACAAACACAGTCAGTACGCCGCGCTGTTTCAACGTTACCAAGGTGATGAGTTAGTTTCGCTTGATTGTGAAACCACCAGCTTAGATCCACATAGCGCAGAGTTGGTCACGATTGCAGCCACTCGTATAAAAGCGAATAGGATACTCACCAGTCAATCCATCCATCTTTCACTCCAAGCCCCATCCAGCCTTGATGGAACCTCCGTTGCCATTCATCAGATCCGCCATCAAGACTTACAGCATGGCCTCAACAATGAGCAAGCACTTACCCAATTACTCGACTTTATCGGTAATCGCCCATTAGTCGGTTACCATATTCGCTACGATAAAACGATCCTCGACCGATATTTTCAACAGCACTTTGGTTTCCCACTGCCGAACAAATTAGTGGAAGTCAGCCACCTGTACCATGAACGGTTAGAGCGCTTATTACCTAACGCTTATTATGATTTAAGCCTAGAAGCGATTAGCCATCACCTTGGGTTACCCGTACCAGAACGTCACGATGCACTCGAAGATGCCATCGCCGCTGCTTTAATTTATGTCCGCTTAAAGCATGGCGACATGCCAATGCTGACATCGTCTTAATCCTGCTAGGTATCAAAATTTCGCTCAGGAAGTACTGATACAAACCTTGATAAGACCATTGCCTACTCACCTTTTTCAATGAAACATCCATGTAAACAGCTGTAATAACAGTTGATCTGTCCCTCTCATCCTAAAGTCTAATTGTGACAAACCAGAATCTGAATCAAGTTAATAACCAGTAAAGACAATAACGAAACAACAACCTGAATACAGACAAGAATATCCCAGCCCAGATAGCGGCTATAGATGGGAACACAAGGAGAATAGGATGAGTGAGGTTCATGTTTACCCTGTCAATCAAGCGATTGCAGACACTGCACACATTACAGAAGACAAATACCGTGAGATGTACCAACAATCAGTCATCAACCCTGAAGGCTTCTGGCGTGAACACGGTCAGATCCTTGATTGGATCAAACCTTTCTCTAAAGTAAAAAACACTTCATTCGATACTGGTCACGTCAATGTGAATTGGTTTGAAGATGGCACCTTAAATGTGTCCGTCAACTGCCTTGACCGCCACCTCGCAACGCGCGGCGATCAACCAGCCATCATCTGGGAAGGCGATGATCCTACCGATGATGCAACCCTGACTTACAACGAATTACACGAAGAAGTCTGTAAATTCTCTAACGCCCTAAAAAGCCAAGGCGTACGTAAGGGGGATGTCGTCTGTCTTTATATGCCAATGGTGGCCGAAGCGGCCATTGCGATGCTGGCATGTACCCGCATAGGTGCTGTTCATACCATCGTCTTTGGTGGCTTCTCGCCCGAAGCACTTGCTGGTCGTATCGTCGATTCTAATGCCAAAGTTGTTGTCACCGCCGATGAAGGGGTACGTGCAGGCCGCGCAGTACCACTAAAGAAAAATGTTGATGCCGCATTAGCTAACGAGAATGTCACCAGTGTAGAAAAAGTACTGGTACTTAAGCGTACTGGTGGCACCGTCGAATGGGATAGCGCACGTGATGTATGGTGGCATGAAGCCACAGCCGTTGCCTCTGCCAACTGCGAACCCGAAGAAATGAATGCCGAAGACCCGCTTTTCATTCTTTATACATCAGGTTCGACAGGGAAACCCAAAGGTGTACTTCACACAACAGGCGGCTACCTTGTGTATGCCACTATGACCTTTAAATACGTATTCGATTACCAAGAAGGGGACATCTACTGGTGTACAGCTGATGTTGGTTGGATCACCGGCCATAGTTACTTGGTATACGGGCCACTGGCTAACGGCGCAACGACATTATTATTTGAAGGTGTACCTAACTACCCTAGCACTAGCCGAATGAGTGAAGTGGTCGATAAACACAACGTCAGCATTCTTTATACCGCCCCAACCGCTATCCGCGCTTTGATGGCCAAAGGGAATGAAGCCATTAAAGGCACCTCACGTTCAAGTTTACGCATTATGGGCTCAGTGGGTGAACCGATTAACCCCGAAGCGTGGGAATGGTATCACCGCACGATAGGCGATAGCCGCTGCCCAATTGTTGATACTTGGTGGCAAACAGAAACTGGCGGGATTTTGATCACCCCACTACCAGGGGCGACAGCACTGAAACCTGGCTCTGCGACGCGTCCTTTCTTTGGGGTGCAACCTGCAATTGTCGATAACATGGGTAATATCCTTGAAGGCGCAACTGAAGGTAACTTGGTGATGGTTGATTCATGGCCGGGCCAGATGCGTACCTTGTGGGGTGACCACGAACGTTTTGAGCAAACCTATTTCTCTACTTTCCAAGGCATGTATTTTACCGGTGATGGTGCGCGTCGTGATGAAGATGGTTATTACTGGATCACTGGCCGTGTCGATGATGTCCTGAATATTTCAGGTCACCGTATGGGGACGGCAGAGATTGAATCGGCACTGGTTGCCTTTGATAAAATAGCCGAAGCCGCAATCGTCGGAGTACCACACGACATTAAAGGCCAAGCCATTTACGCTTATATCACCTTAAATGATGGCGAAATCCCAAGTGCAGAACTGCACAAAGAAGTGAAAGATTGGGTACGTAAAGAAATAGGCCCAATTGCGACACCTGATTTCCTTCATTGGACCGATGCATTACCAAAAACACGCTCGGGTAAAATCATGCGTCGTATTCTCCGTAAGATAGCCACGGGTGACACCAGTACATTAGGTGATACATCAACCCTCGCCGACCCAAGCGTGGTTGATAAGCTTATCGAAGAAAAACAGAAGATCATGTAATCACCGCCTAGCGAGTGACTCCCTAAAAGACTAAACATTGTGTTTGGTCTTTTTTTTTGAGCGCATAAATCACGACTTGTCTTGGCTTCTACTGTAGAGCTGCTGATATCGAGGTAAAATTTCGCAATAACTTCGCGTTATCGCTTTCCCTCAATTCGTGCTCTAGTGCGCAGTAAATAGCCGCCAAAAGCACTATCCTCCCAAAGCCTTTCCTTCAAATATTATCTATGTTCAGAGGGAAAGGCTTACTGATAGTCTAAAAACTATGCACTATCATAGATCTACCACCCTGGTGAGCAAATACACACAACGCGTGAAACATTTGCGTGCAAGCTATATTTTACATCCAGATGGCTGTCCATTTACATTTTGCAGTGATTAGACCAGTATTTTGCTGCTAATTGCGGTGAATTCTCTATAATTGGTCCACAAACACGATTTGGCTGTTTATTTTTGAGCACAGGGAAGCAGTGGTGCAACTTTTTGCACGTTGTTAGAGTTAAACATCAAAAAGAAGTGAGTTGCCCCCAAGATGTCGACCATTAAGCGCATTTTACTGATTAATGGACCTAACCTGAATTTGTTAGGTCTCAGAGAGCCGGGTCATTATGGTCAACAAACATTGACCCACATCGTGACAGATTTAACAGCCAAAGCGGATGCATTGAATATTAGTCTTGAGCATATTCAGTCCAATGCTGAACATGAATTGATCGATGCGATCCACCAAGCTCATGGCAAAGTGGATTTTATCATCATCAACCCAGCCGCTTTCACCCATACCAGCGTCGCTATTCGTGATGCATTATTGGGGGTAGCGATCCCGTTTATTGAAGTGCACTTATCTAATGTGCATGCACGGGAGCCTTTCCGCCATCATTCCTACCTATCAGATAAAGCGGTAGGCGTGATTTGTGGTTTAGGTGCCGACGGTTATGAATTCGCCCTGAATGCTGCGGCTCGCCGTCTGCATCAGAACGCTAAATGAACAATATAAGAGAAAGATAAATGGATATTCGTAAGATCAAAAAGCTGATTGAACTAGTAGAAGAATCAGGTATTGCGGAACTAGAAATCTCTGAAGGTGAAGAATCAGTACGCATCAGTCGTAACGTACCGGCTAGCGCGCTTCCCGCTCAACAGTTCATGGCAGCACCTGCTGCTCCAGTTGCAGCTCCAGCAGCGACACCTGTTGCAGAAGCTGCAGCACCAGTAGCACCTGCAGAACCTGCTGGTCACAAAGTTCTTTCTCCAATGGTTGGCTCTTTCTACCGTGCACCAAGCCCTGAAGCGAAAGCATTCGTTGAAGTTGGTCAAACTGTCAATGTTGGCGATACCCTATGTATCGTTGAAGCAATGAAAATGATGAACCAAATCCAATCTGATAAAGCAGGTACGGTTGTAGCGATTCTTGCTGAAGACGGCGATGCTGTAGAGTTCGATCAGGCTCTAGTTATCATCGAGTAACCACGGGGACATTATGTTAGATAAATTAGTTATCGCTAACCGTGGTGAAATTGCACTACGTATTTTGCGTGCATGTAAAGAGCTAGGCATCAAAACTGTTGCCGTACACTCAACTGCTGACCGCGATCTAAAACACGTATTACTTGCTGACGAAACCATTTGTATCGGTCCAGCAAAAGGTACTGAAAGCTACCTCAACATTCCGCGCATTATCAGTGCGGCTGAAATCACGGGCGCAGTTGCGATTCACCCGGGTTACGGCTTCCTATCTGAAAACGCGGATTTTGCTGAACAAGTTGAACGCTCTGGCTTCGTATTCGTTGGCCCGACGGCAGAAACAATCCGTATTATGGGTGATAAAGTTTCTGCTATCAGTGCAATGAAAAAAGCAGGTGTTCCTTGTGTACCTGGTTCTGACGGCCCGTTGGACGACGATGAAGCACGTAACAAATCGTTCGCGAAACGCATTGGTTACCCAGTGATCATCAAAGCCTCTGGTGGCGGTGGTGGTCGTGGTATGCGCGTTGTTCGCTCTGAAGGCGAGTTAAGCGAAGCAATCGCAATGACGCGTGCAGAAGCAAAAGCATGTTTCAACAATGACATGGTTTACATGGAGAAATACCTAGAAAACCCTCGTCATATCGAAGTACAAGTCTTAGCTGATGGCCAAGGCAATGCTATTCACCTTGGTGAGCGTGACTGTTCAATGCAACGTCGTCACCAAAAAGTGGTTGAAGAAGCACCAGCACCGGGCATCACCGAAGAAATGCGTAAGTACATCGGTGAGCGTTGTTGTCGAGCTTGTGTTGAAATCAACTACCGAGGTGCGGGTACGTTTGAATTCCTCTACGAGAACGGTGAGTTCTACTTCATTGAAATGAACACCCGTATTCAGGTTGAGCACCCAGTAACTGAAATGGTTACGGGTATCGATTTGATCAAAGAACAACTGCGTATTGCAGCGGGTCAACCGTTGTCATTCAGCCAAAATGATATTCAAATTCGTGGCCATGCCGTTGAGTGTCGTATCAATGCTGAAGACCCTGAGCGTTTCCTACCTTGCCCTGGCAAGATCGAACGTTTCCATTCCGCAGGCGGTATGGGTGTGCGTTGGGAATCTCACATCTACGCAGGTTACACAGTGCCACCGCACTACGATTCAATGATCGGCAAGCTAATCACTTACGGTGAAAACCGTGATGTAGCGATCTCTCGTATGCGTAACGCTCTGGCAGAAACCGTTATCGACGGTATTAAGACTAACATCCCGCTACAGCAAGAAATCATGCTGGATGAAAACTTCCAACACGGTGGTGCGAACATCCACTACCTTGAGAAGAAATTAGGTCTGCAATAAGCACACTCTGCTTTGTGACTGAAAAAGGCTGCCTCTGGCAGCCTTTTTGTTATTTTGGCGCAGTGAAAACTCAGTCTCCAGTAACTCCGACTTTGCATCCCGAATAAGTTTTGCCACAATAACGTCCCTTTATCGGCCAAGACTGACTCTTTGCCGATGGATGACCAATCGAATAACGGGAGATCCCCCATGAAAACGCTATCAGAGCGCTATCGCCAAGCACATCGCGAAGCCAAGTGGGCGGTGGGTTTAGCGCTCGCCTATTTCCTTTGGTGGTACGTTTCCGCTTATGCGTTTACTCCAGCAATCACAGATACCTCGATGCCAGAGCTGTATTTCGGCTTTCCACTTTGGTTTCTATTAGCTTGCATCCTTGGACCCATCATTTTCACCGCACTGTGCGGGTTAATGGTTAAATACATTTATCAAGATATGTCATTAGACATAGAGAAAGAATCGCACCATGAATAGCCAACTACTGATCCCTTTAGTGCTCTATTTACTGGCCGTCTTTGCCGTCGCTCTCTTTGCTCGACAAAAACGCACCCAAGGCTCCAACTTCCTGAGCGAATACCTACTGGGTAATCGCAGCATGGGTGGCTTCGTTCTCGCCATGACGCTTGCTGCGACTTATGCCAGTGCCAGCACCTTTATAGGTGGCCCAGGTGCTGCCTATAAAATGGGATTAGGCTGGGTGTTGCTGGCCATGATCCAGCTCCCCGCGGCTTGGTTAACCCTAGGAGTACTCGGTAAGAAATTTGCCATTGAAGCACGACGCCATAACGCCCTCACTCTTAACGACATTTTATACGCGCGTTACCGCAGTCGCACCGTGGTTATCTTTGCTTCATTAGCATTATTACTGGCCTTTTTTGGCACCATGGTGGTGCAATTTGTCGGGGGCGCTCGCTTACTGCAAACCATGACAGGGTTAAGCTATCAACAAGGCTTAATGATCTTTGCCATTACCGTCGGCTTGTACACCACAATAGGTGGTTTCCGCGCAGTGGTGATGACAGATACCATCCAAGGTATCATGATGATCATTGGTACTACCGCATTGCTGGTCGGCATCATTCATGCAGGGGGAAGCGTTGGCGAACTGGTACACGAACTGCACAATATCGATCCCGCATTAATTACGCCTTTTGGCCCAGATAACTTCCTCAGTCAGCCATTTATGCTGAGCTTTTGGATTCTGGTTTGTTTTGGTGTTATCGGCTTACCCCATGCCGCTATACGTTGCATGTCGTATAAAGACAGCGCTTCACTGCACAAAGGTATGGTGATCAGTACAGCGATGGTGGCTTTTCTGATGCTGGGTATGCACCTTGCTGGCGCCTTAGGTCGAGCTATCGTGCCGGATATCGCCAGTCCAGATCAAATCATGCCAACCTTGATGATCACCGTACTGCCACCCGCCTTTGCTGGTATCTTTTTAGCCGGACCAATGGCAGCCATCATGTCGACCATCGACTCACAGTTGATTCAAGCCTCAGCGACCTTACTTAAAGACTTGTACCTCAACTACATCAACCCAAAAGCGGCAGAAGCAGCTGATGCAGAACAGCGCCTGCCAAAGCTATCTTTGTGGGTAACCGGTATTTTCTCTGCCTTAGTGTTTGTTGCGGCGATGAATCCGCCCGACATGCTCATTTGGCTTAATCTGTTAGCTTTCGGAGGGATGCAGGCCGTCTTCCTGTGGCCATTAGTCTTAGGCTTATATTGGAAAAAAGCCTCTGCGGTCGGTGCTCTGGCCTCTATGCTGACCGGATTAACCACTTACGCTAGCCTTGCCATCCTTAAGCCTGACATGGGCGGCGTACATGCCATTGTGCCAACATTGGCCATTGGTTTAGTCGCTTTTATTGCAGGCAGCCTTGCTAAACCCGTGATGGCCTCAGAGCCACCACAGACGGCCTAAAACGCCGTTAACCTTTCTTTTCAGATAGCACCTTTGGGTGCTATCTTTTGATCTGCAGCACCGCTACAAACGGCTCAGCGAGTTTTTATCACACCTCGATAATAATTATTCACCACGCAACCAGTGTGGATTGTCGAAAAATCATGCTAGACTTCGCTCCCTCAATTTTAGTCAACACAAAAGCGAATACACCATGCCTTGGATTCAAATCAAACTGAACGCAACTGCTGAAAATGCTGAAGCGATTGGCGACATGCTGATGGAAGAAACTGGCGCACTCTCTGCCACGTTCCTTGATGCACAAGATACGCCAGTATTCGAGCCACTTCCGGGTGAAACACGCCTATGGGGTGATACGGATGTAATCGGTTTATACGATGCTGAAGCCGACATGGAATTCGTGCTGACAATGTTGAAAAACAGCCCGCTGATTGCTGATGATTTTGCACATAAAATCGAGCAATTAGAAGACAAAGACTGGGAACGTGAGTGGATGGAAAACTTCCACCCAATGCGTTTTGGTCGCCGCTTGTGGATTTGCCCTAGCTGGCGTGAAGCACCAGAACCAAACGCCGTTAATGTCTTACTAGACCCAGGTTTGGCATTTGGTACAGGTACTCACCCAACGACATCTTTGTGTCTTGAGTGGTTAGACGGCCAAGACCTTGAAGGTAAAACCGTAATCGATTTCGGTTGTGGTTCAGGCATCCTAGCAATTGCGGCACTAAAATTAGGTGCCAAAAGTGTCATCGGTATCGATATCGATCCACAAGCTATTTTAGCCTCACGTGATAATGCTCAACGTAACGGCGTATCAGAGCAATTAGAGCTATTCCTACCGAAGGACCAACCTGAAGGCATTCAAGCCGACATCGTGGTTGCTAACATCCTTGCTGGCCCATTACGCGAACTATCGCCAGTGATTAAGAGCCTAGTCAAAGACGGTGGCGATCTGGCGATTTCAGGCGTGCTAGAGACTCAATCCGAAGATGTCGCGACATACTACAGCGATGAAATCGCACTAGACCCTGTGGCAGTGCGTGAAGATTGGTGTCGTATTTCGGGTCGAAAAGCGTAATTTACGCCATTCGATAAAATTAAATACTGGGTGCGCGTGCCTAAAAAACAGCCAATCGATTGAAAAACATACAGTTTTGAAAATCAAAACTTAAATGCTCAATTATTGGTCTTTTCAGACAGCGAAAAAATGCGTAAAATGCGCGCCCTTACTGGCACAGTCAGGTGTAGACGTTTTGCATATCGGTCCTTATCAACTTAAAAACCAGTTAATTGTCGCGCCAATGGCGGGTGTGACCGATCGTCCGTTTCGTGAGCTGTGTCTCCGTTACGGTGCGGGGATGGCTGTCAGTGAAATGATGTCATCCAATCCAGACCTCTGGAAAACGGCTAAATCTCAGAACCGTATGGTTCATGAAGGCGAATCGGGGATCCGTTCAGTGCAAATCGCTGGCGCCGATCCAAAATTGATGGCCGAAGCGGCTCAATTCAGCGTTGAAAACGGTGCGCAAATCATCGATATCAACATGGGTTGCCCTGCGAAAAAGGTCAACAAGAAGCTGGCAGGCTCAGCCCTGTTACAGTATCCCGCGATTATCGAGGATATTCTTCGTACCGTGGTCGATGCCGTCGATGTACCTGTTACGCTGAAAACGCGAACAGGTTGGGATCTGGAAAACCGTAACTGTGTCGATATCGCAAAAATGGCCGAGCAATGCGGCATTCAGGCACTGGCCCTTCACGGCCGGACTAAAACCTGCATGTACAAAGGCGAGGCAGAATATGAATACATCAGAGCAGCGAAACAAGCGGTGTCTATTCCCGTGATCGCTAACGGTGATATCGATTCACCAGAAAAAGCACGCTTTGTACTCGATTATACGGGTGCCGATGCTTTGATGATTGGTCGTCCTGCACAAGGGCGTCCGTGGATTTTTCGCGAGATCCATCATTACTTAACAACCGGTGAACACTTACCTTCCCCAGCAATGGCTGAAGTGAGTGAAATCATGCTGGGCCATGTTCAAGAACTTCATCGTTTCTACGGTGAGTACTTAGGGTTGCGCATTGCACGTAAACACGTGTCTTGGTACTTAAAAGAACATGCACCAGCCGGTGATTTTCGCCGGACCTTCAACGCTATCGAGGATGCCCAACAGCAAATCGATGCGCTGCAAGGCTACTTCGAAAACGTTGCATAAATATTAGAAGAGCTTACAGAATTATGTTCGAACAAAATCTGACTTCCGAAGCACTAACAGTAACAACTGTAACTTCACAAGACCAAATCACACAGAAGCCACTACGTGACTCTGTGAAAGCATCACTTAAAAACTACCTTGCTCAACTAAATGGTCAAGAAGTCGATGATCTGTACGAGCTAGTACTTGCTGAAGTTGAGCAACCGCTACTAGACACCATCATGCAGTACACGCGCGGTAACCAAACACGCGCTGCGACCATGATGGGTATCAACCGTGGCACTCTTCGCAAGAAACTAAAAAAATACGGCATGAACTAATCCAATAGTTTTGCTATTTTTTCAAAAAGCCCTGCTCACGAGCGGGGCTTTTTGTGTTTTAAGGGCCAGACATAGCCTTAAACTTTACGCCACTTCATTTGGATACAGCGCCGTGAAGTGTTCCACCTCAGGGAATGTTTCATAGAAGTGGTGCAATAAATCACGCCATTGCAGATACTCTGCCGACTGACGGAATCCCACTTGGTGATCAGCCAATGTTTCCCAGTTCACTAGCAAGACGTAACGATTGTCCTTTTCGATACACTTTTGCAGTTGGTGTGAAAGATACCCACTCATACCACTGATGATGCTCTGAGCCTCTGTAAATGCAGCCTCAAACGCTTGCTGTTGCCCTTGCTTCACATCCAGTAAAGCGACTTCCAGTACCATGCATTACTCCTATCTATTTGCTGAACTCAAATTTCAGACAAAAAAAAGCTCCGCAACGCGAAGCTCTTCTTTTTATAAATAATCACATAAATAAGCGGTGGGCACGTCCACCTTGACCTCAAAAGCGGAATCGCCCGGCACTTCGAACGAATCTCCAGCACTGTAAGTTTCCCACTCAACATGGCCGGGTAATTTCACTGTTAATGCGCCTTTTACGACGGTCATTTTCTCTGGCGCTGCCGTACCAAACTTGTATTCACCAATCGCCATGACACCAATACTGCAGTGATCGCCCTGAGTTTCAAACCCAATCGACTTCACCTGACCATCAAAATATTCGTTATTTTTTAGCATGATAATCCCTATATACAGCTACTTAATACCCTGAAGCTAACACAGTTAATTCTCTTTCACTAGCGTATGTTATGCCACATTCAGCGCTATCTTAGGGTTTTTTAATCGCGAGATTTCGATACACTATCAATCTTACGACCACTCATGAATTGGATAAATAACGATGAAGAAAGCAATCCTAATGGTTGCGGCCCTTAGCAGCCTAGTTTTAGTGGGTTGTTCTGCACAAGAAAAGCAAGGCATCAAAGACGGCTTTCGTGATATTGGCCATGCCACCCGTGATGCAACCAAAGCAACGGGACACTTTTTCCGTGACACCACCAAAGATGCAATCGACAATGCGAAAGAAGCGACATCAGACGAAAGCTAAGCCGCCGACGTTATGCCGCCCTTACTTATTGCGACATTGCCCTGCACAGCATACGTCTGTCGGGGCTTTTGTTTTATCACCTTGGTGATCACCAAGTGCTTCTAAGATAGAGCAATGGCTGGCATTATCATCGTCATGCCCACAACAAGCATCATTGATTTTTTTCAATGCGACACGAATACGCTTTAACTCCGATATTTTGGTATCGACTTCGTCCAGCTTGGCTTGGGTGATTGCCTTTACCTCCGCGCAGCTATGCTGACTTGCTTCTAAACGTATATCTAATAGCTCTCGAATTTCATCTAAACTCAAGCCGATCGTTTTCGAACGAATAATAAATTTCACCCGTGATAAATTTTCTTCGCTATAAAGGCGATAACCGCTATCACTGCGCCCTGCGGGCTGAAGCAAGCCATTCTTTTCATAAAACCTTAAGGTATCGCTACTTACCCCTGAGCGTTTGGCCAGTTGACCAATCAAATACATCTCTCTCTCCTTTCCTCGCTAAATCTCTATGGAAATCACAAGGCAAACGTTTGCGCAACAGTCAGAATCATGTAAAATATGCGTCATCAACCTATCACACCATTAAATGACTCGGCACTACGCGATTTTAGCCGAGGATATTTCCCAAAACCAAACTATGGCTTTTATTCAGCTTAGTTTTGGAAAATATCCTATCCCCGTGTATTGAAAGAGATGCTTGCAATGGAAAACGCTCGTCCTATCCGCCGTGCGCTAATTAGCGTATCAGACAAAACTGGTATTGTAGAATTCGCACAAGCGCTAGCCAACCGTGGTGTTGATATCTTATCAACTGGCGGTACTGCTCGCCTACTTGCTGAGCAAGGTATCAAAGTTACTGAAGTTTCTGATTACACTGGTTTCCCAGAAATGATGGATGGCCGTGTTAAAACCCTTCACCCTAAAGTACACGGTGGCGTTCTTGGCCGTCGTGGTCAAGACGATGCGGTAATGGCACAACACGGTATCAACCCTATCGATATGGTCGTGGTCAACCTTTACCCCTTCGCTGAAACCGTCGCTAAAGAAGGTTGTACTCTTGCTGACGCGGTTGAGAACATCGACATCGGTGGTCCAACAATGGTTCGCTCAGCGGCGAAAAACCACAAAGATGTCGCTATCGTGGTTAACGCACACGACTATGGCCGTGTTATCACGGAAATGGACGCAAACGACAAATCTCTAACACTTGAAACTCGTTTCGACCTAGCGATTGCAGCGTTTGAGCACACGGCTTCTTACGACGGTATGATCGCTAACTACTTTGGTACTATGGTGCCATCTTACGGTGAGAACAAAGACGGAGACCAAGCGTCTAAATTCCCTCGTACGTTCAACCAGCAGTTCGAGAAAAAACAAGATATGCGCTACGGCGAGAACAGCCACCAAGCGGCGGCTTTTTATGTTGAAGCGAACCCAGAAGAAGCGTCTGTTTCAACCGCACGTCAAATCCAAGGTAAAGCGCTGTCTTACAACAATATCGCTGATACTGATGCGGCACTTGAGTGCGTCAAAGAATTCGACCTTCCAGCATGTGTCATTGTAAAACATGCTAACCCTTGTGGTGTTGCGCTAGGCGATAACATTCTTGAGGCTTACGACCGCGCTTACAAAACAGACCCAACATCGGCATTTGGTGGCATTATCGCATTTAACCGCGAGCTAGATGCGGCAACAGCAACGGCTATCACTGAGCGCCAGTTCGTTGAAGTGATCATCGCCCCTTCTGTTTCTGCTGACGCCATTGAAATTATTACAGCCAAGAAAAACCTACGCCTTCTTGAGTGTGGCGAGTGGACGACGAAAACAACCGGTTTCGATGTTAAGCGTGTTAATGGCGGCCTGTTAGTTCAAGACCGCGACCAAGGTATGGTTAACGAAGACGACCTAAAAGTTGTTTCTCAGCGTACGCCAAACGCTGACGAACTGCGTGATGCGCTATTTTGTTGGAAGGTAGCAAAGTACGTGAAATCAAACGCGATTGTTTACGCGAAAGGCAATATGACTATCGGTGTCGGCGCTGGCCAAATGAGCCGCGTTTACTCGGCAAAAATTGCCGGAATCAAAGCTGCTGACGAAAACCTTGAAGTTGCGGGTAGTGTAATGGCATCAGATGCATTCTTCCCATTCCGCGATGGTATTGATGCCGCAGCAGAAGCAGGGATTACTTGTGTCATTCAGCCTGGTGGTTCAATGCGTGATGACGAAGTGATTGCGGCTGCCGACGAACATGGCATGGCGATGCTATTCACTGGCATGCGCCACTTCCGTCACTAATATTATGTGACTAAAAAGCGAGAGTTTACTCTCGCTTTTTCTCGTTAAGCTACATGACAAATATTTCAAACTTTGCCATTTTGCGTTCACCGTTAACATGGCGTGGTGATAAGGATTGAGAGATGAAAGTTTTAGTTATCGGTAATGGTGGTCGTGAACACGCACTAGGTTGGAAAGCAGCACAAAACCCAAATGTTGAAACCGTGTTTGTTGCTCCTGGTAACGCAGGTACTGCGCTTGAACCTAAGCTAGAGAATGTGGCTATCGGGGTTGAAGACATTGCAGCACTCGTAGCATTTGCGAAAGAAAACGCCATCGAGCTAACGATTGTTGGCCCAGAAGCGCCATTGGTTATCGGCGTGGTGGATGCATTCCGTGATGCGGGGTTACCTATTTTTGGCCCAACACAAGCTGCGGCACAACTTGAAGGTTCTAAGGCCTTCACCAAAGATTTCCTTGCGCGCCACAAGATCCCAACGGGCTCTTACGCGAATTTCACCGAGATTGAGCCTGCGCTGGCATATGTACGTGAGCAAGGTGCCCCGATTGTAGTGAAAGCGGATGGCCTTGCGGCGGGTAAAGGCGTTATCGTCGCTATGACTCTTGAAGAAGCTGAAGACGCAATCAAAGACATGCTAGCAGGCAACGCATTTGGCGAAGCTGGCAGCCGTGTCGTCATCGAAGAATTCTTAGAAGGCGAAGAAGCGAGCTTCATCGTCATGGTTGATGGTGCTAGCGTGTTACCTATGGCCACCAGCCAAGACCACAAACGTGTTGGCGACCAAGACACTGGCCCGAATACCGGTGGCATGGGGGCTTATTCACCAGCGCCTGTAGTAACACCTGAAATCCATAACCGAATTCTGGAAGAAGTTATTTACCCAACCGTACGCGGGATGGATGCAGAGGGCGCACCTTACACTGGTTTCCTCTACGCGGGTTTAATGATCGATGAAGACGGTACGCCAAAAGTGATCGAATATAACTGCCGCTTTGGTGATCCAGAAACCCAACCTATCATGATGCGTATGGAATCGGACCTTGTCGAACTCTGCCTAATGGCTATCGATGAGAAACTTGACCAAGCAGAATCGAAATGGGACCCACGTGCCTCTATCGGTGTAGTATTAGCTGCCGGTGGTTACCCTGCGGATTACACCAAAGGTGATGTCATTTCACTGCCAGTAGTGGAATCTGAAGGCCAGAAGATTTTCCATGCGGGCACAACCAATAACGAATCTGGCGACGTTGTGACGAACGGCGGTCGTGTACTCTGTGCAACTGCTCTAGGTAATAGCGTTTCTGAAGCACAGGAGCGTGCCTACGCGCTAACTAAGCAAGTTAGCTGGGATGGCATGTTCCATCGCAACGACATCGGCTATCGTGCGATTGCACGCGAAAATGGCTAATCGCCCTTTTCCGTATTGCTCATCATTGAGCCGTACAGACTTGCTATAAAAAACGCGCTTGATGCGCGTTTTTTATTATCAATCACTCAGTCGCCTAGTGATTCGTGATTATATGCCTGATGAGCTATTTACTCTGCAATCGAGGGGGGGACTAAACAGCTTCCTCCTTCCTTCAACAGCAGTAACTCTGAAGCGGTTACTTCACTTCGACGGACTTTCCCTACTAGCGCAACAAAATAGCTATCCTGAGACGATGCTAATTGCTTAGTCAGGTTATCAGGTAATACCGACGTAAACGTCACTTTTAGTGCCTTCCCGTCATCACAACGCACTAACGTCCCATTTTGCCACTGACCTTGCACCAAGCGCTCTCCCTCTTTGCTTTGTGCTTTCATGGTATCCAGAGCTCTATCAGCCTGTTCGGTATAACGAAAAAGCTGAGCATCTGAAAGTGGCAAGACAATCTCATCCACCAAATAACGCTGGAAAACCGCTTTACCTTGGGTGTCATAACGAACATGTAAGGAAAAAGGTTTAACACTATCACCTTGTAGTTGCTGCCCTGCGCGTTTCACTTCACGTAGTTTACCAGCACGCCAGCGGTAGACTGATTGATAGTCACCGTAGTCTCCCATCCACACTTGTTCAGCTAAATCGACAGGGCGGTTTTGACGATGGGTATACCAATAGACAGACGTAGTATCGCCAAGTACTTGGCCACCAATGTCGGTTTCAATTTGAGTTACAGGATTATTAGGAATGTTGGCTGACTCACAACCGGCAAGCAGAAACGATGAGAGGAGAAAGAGAAAAGATCGCTTCATAAAAGAAAAACTCCGCCAGAATAAGGATACTGGCGGAGTATAGATTATTTCACTGCGTCTTTCAGTGCTTTACCAGAAACGAATGCAGGAACATTTGCAGCTGCAATTTGAATCTCTTGACCCGTTTGTGGGTTACGACCAGTGCGAGCTGCACGGTGGTTCACTTTGAATGTACCAAAGCCAATAAGTTGAACTTGGTCGCCATCTTTAAGCGCGTCAGTAATGCCCTCAAGTGTTGACTCTAGTGCAGCTTTAGCTTGAGCTTTAGAAAGATCCGCTTTTTCTGCGATCAGGTCAATCAGTTGGGTCTTGTTCATTTGGTGTCCCTTCTAAGGTTTTTCTTCAGACGGAACAACTCTAATTCAAAAGAAGCCTTTGTGGCAAAGGTTTGTCAGCCATCATTTGCTCAGATGCAGACTCTTTAACCATAAACTGAGCGCAAGTTCACAAAATGTTACGCATTTAACAAGAGAAATAATTGTATCTACTTATCGCAAGGCCGAATAATATAAATGTAATTTATTAATAAAATGCAGGTAACCATGTTACTCCTTACGATTTACATCGCTGTTGCGATTGGTGTTTCGTTTATATGTTCGGTATTAGAAGCCGTTCTTTTGAGTATATCGCCAAGTTACATTGGCACATTACGTCAGCAAAACCACCCGATGGCTCCTCGTTTAGCCGCACTAAAAGAAAACATTGATCGTCCTCTCGCATCAATCCTAACCTTAAATACCATTGCTCATACCGTTGGTGCTGCCACTGCAGGTGCACAAGCTGCGGTTGTTTTTGGTAACCAATGGTTGGGTGTGTTTTCGGCTGTTCTGACGTTCGCTATTCTGCTTTTTTCAGAGATTATTCCGAAAACTATCGGCGCAACTTATTGGCGTCAACTCGCCCCCATGTCGGCCTCAATCTTACGCTGGATGGTATGGGCTCTCACTCCATTTGTATGGGTGTCAGAGCAAATCACGCGTCGTTTAGCCCACGGTCATGAGCAACCCAAGCTGCGCGATGAACTATCAGCGATGGCGATGCTGGCACGTGAATCGGGGGAATTGGCTGAAGGTGAATCAAAAATTTTGGTCAACTTGCTCGAATTTCGAAATGTGAGCATCACTAAAATCATGACACCACGCCCGGTGCTATTTCGGATTGAGGCTGAACAATCCATCGATACTTTCCTAACGGAACATAAAGAAAGCCCGTTTTCTCGCCCGTTGGTTTACAGCGAGCAAAAAGACAACATTCTTGGCTTTGTTCACCGCTTAGAACTGTTTGCCGAAAGCCAAGCAGGCCGTGGCGGCCAAGAAATCGGCGCCCTTATGCGCCCTATTCCCGTGGTATTAAACACCGCGAGCGTACCGAAAGCCTTTGAGCGTTTGATGAAAGACAGATCTCAGCTGGCTCTCGTCGTAGATGAATACGGTACAGTGCAAGGACTTGTCACACTTGAAGATGTGTTTGAAAGCTTGGTGGGTGAGGAGATTGTCGATGAAGCCGACACCAATACCGACATGCAGCAACTGGCATTTCAACGCTGGGAACGCTGGAAGAAGCTTCATGGCGTGATAGAAAGTAAAGACGACGAATAAGCCAAGCTTATAACCGTCATTCAGGCTTAAACTCAAAAGGGACCGCAAGGTCCCTTTTTTTACGCATAATAACTAAGACAAAGTATTACGACGCAGCTGATGCTACCACTGTAGAACGCGCTTTTACTTTCGAGGTTGAATATACCAAGCTCATCACCAGCATTACAATCGCAGGTATAATCCAGCTTGCGTAGAAATCATAAAGTGGCAACGAGTGCTCAAACATCTCATTTAAGCCTGCTGGCATCTTACCAAGGACATGCAAAGCATCAACACAGCCAAATGCCGTTGTGGTAATAACTGTTGCCATCACTGCACCTTGGGTTAAACGCTTACGCACTGGGGCAATAAAAAGCAACACAATTGCAATCGGGTGTAGAGCAACAACCACAGGCAAAGTAATGGCCAGTAACTGATCCAAACCGACGTTAGCAACCAAACCAGATGCAATCATGGTCGCCCATACACTCGCTCTGTACGACACCGGAGTAAAGGTACGGCTATAAAATTCACTGCCCGCAGTCGTCACGCCAATTGCTGTCGTTAAACACGCCAACACCATGACAGAGCCCAATAACAAAGTACCATACACACCGAAGTGCAAGGTGGTGAACGCCGTTAAAATTTCACCGCCATTAGAGAAGCTAGTGCCTAAATCAGCACTCGTGCTACCAATATAAGCCAATGCAATGTAAACCAGCGCCATGGCAACAGCATACATCGCAGCTGCGTAGAAAGTGTATTTCGCAATCGCTTTAGGTTCTGTTACACCCATCCCTTGAATCGCTCGGAAGATTACCCAACCAAAGCCAATAGAGCCCAGCGCATCCATGGTCATGTAACCTTGGGTTAGGCCTTCTGCTAACGCGTTCTGTTGGTAAACCTCTGCCGTCGTCATCACATCACCACCAGGGAATGCAATCGCGAAGACACCTAACGTTGTTAGCATCACAATCAATACTGGCGTTAACCACTTACCTAAAGAATCCACCAGCTTACCTGGGTATAAGGAAAATAAGATCGCCGCTAAACAAAAGGCTGCTGAAAAGAAGGGAAGCGCGGTATCACCGACAAATGGCGAAAAGGTAAATTGGTAAGCAACAGTTATGGCACGAGGAATAATAAAAGCAGGCCCAATAACAATAAAGACCATTACCCAAAAGCTAGTCGCTACACGGCGTGGTAACGCTGCGGTTAAGTTATCGGAACCATTAACGATAGCGACCATCACCAAAGCCAGTGCTGGTAAGCCAACGCCTGTTAGCAGGAATCCCACCATACCACTCAGAAAGTGGTCACCGGCTTGATAGCCTAAAAATGGAGGGAAAATTAGATTACCTGCGCCCAAATACATGGCGAAAGTCATAAAGCCTAAAGCGGCAATATTGCGTGTACTTAACATAGTTATCCTCAGCGTTTCATTACCAAAGCCCTGATCAAAAAAGTGACCGAAATGGCTGTGTTTGCATTGGTATAGTGTTGTAGATGAAATCAGCTTGGAGGAAAGTTAGTAAGGAGGGATATTATGGATATTATTCCTGCTAACTTTACTCAAGCTAACAGAAATTGCGTACAGCCTGTCAGCTCCGAATCAGGTTCAAAGAGAGGAGGAGTAGCGCAGGCATCGCAACCAGTGCGATATTCTGACAATGTGTGCGTACGATTGTATTCACAGTAACTCCTACCCTAAACAGGGACTATCCATAATCACGAAAAGAAATTATTTATCCTTTCGTTCGATAACTAATGTTATAAACGTCTAAGCGATGACAAACAAGCACCAAAATTAAATAAGTGATTTGGGTTACATCACAACCGATAACTAGCATATTAAGCTGCTTTTTCAATTTAAATTCAGAACTATCAACTTAACAAGTCAACAACAAGTGCTGCCATTCAACATATTGGGCAAACCACAAACAACACGCACAAAAAAGGAGCCATCAGGCTCCTTTATAGTATTGCGCTATTTAATAACGCTTACAGTGCAACACCAATATTACTGACGGGTTCATCACGTAGCTCTTCACGTAGGCTACGAATTAATTCAATGTCACGCTTTTCTGCATCTTTTAGTGCACGGAAAATAGCCCACTGCACATCCCACTCTTCACATACGGCTTCATTTCCTTTCTGATTCTCGTGAGTGATTTCCTCACCAGAACGTGCTGTTTCTAAATCAGCAACGGTTTCTGCAGACAAGGTACTGATCTTATTGATAGTCTCAAGCATTAGATCGCGATCAAGTATTGCATGAAGTAAATCCGCTAAAGCAACACAAGCATCAATCGCTGGGTTAACCGCATAAATATCAAAATCATCTGCGCTCGGCACAAGATCTTCTAACTTTTCTAGCTGCTTTTCGAAATTAATTTTCGCTGACTTAACCGTTAAAATTTCCCAGATACTATCGAGGATGATTCGGTACGTATAAGCATCAGCAAACTCCGTTTCCTCACAGAACAGCACATAATTGGGATACATACGTTCACATAGCGACACCATAAAAGTAAGGTGTTGCCACGGTTCTAATTTCTCTAAACGAAGCTGAACTGGATTTTTTAACATGGAATAATCTGCGATAGTGGTTTGCAACGAATTCTACTTGATAATACCAAGCTGAACAATTAACTACGGGTTTCAACAGCAAGATCGATAAGATTCATATCATAAACATTGGCACAAAAGGAAAATGGCATGCACCAGGTACTGATCGTCTCTCGTCAACACCGAACCTACCGTGATTTATTGGCTAAAGCCGCTTTGCCTGATCTTTCAATAACAGACGATCCTCAGCAAGCCACTATCATTTTAGCGGATCCGCCACGCATTGCATCTCAGCTAGGCGATTACCCGCAACTCAAGTGGCTACAATCGACATTCGCGGGCGTTGATGCACTCACCAAACCAGCATTACGCCGTGATTACTGCTTAACCAATGTGCGAGGCTACTTTGGCCAACTGATCAGCGAATATGTACTGGGCTTTTTAATCGACCGTTTCCGCCATATTAGCCATTACCAGCAGCTGCATCATCAGCAGCAGTGGCAACCTCAGCCCTATCGTTCTTTAGCTGATCTCAAGATGGTTATTCTAGGTACAGGGTCAATCGGTGCCCATCTTGCTCAGGCTTGCCAAGCGCTAGGGCTCGATGTCATCGGAGTGAATCGCAGTGGCCACGCTGCATCACCAGCGTTTAATCGTAACTATTCGTATAACCAACTCTCAGATGCCTTTTCTGAAGCCGATATCATCGTATCGACATTACCGGCGACAGATAACACCAATGATATTCTTAATACAGATAGTCTAAGCTACTGCCAAGGTGCGTTACTCTTTAATGTGGGGCGAGGTAACGCCATTTGCGAACACGGTTTATTAACAGCGATCAATAATGGTGCAATAGCCCATGCTTACCTTGATGTATTCAAGCAAGAACCCCTGCCCCCTGCCCATCCTTTCTGGGGGCATAGTCAGATCACAATTACTCCTCATATCGCCGCTGAAAGTTTTCCGGATCAAGTCATGACCATTTTTACGAAGAATTATCATCAATACCGCCAGCAACTGCCCTTAGAATATCAAGTCGATTTCGACCAAGGCTATTAAGATGGCAACGCAACAATTTAGTAACTTACTGGATCGTGTGCGAGCGTGCACGATCTGCCAGGATCATCTCAGTCATGGTGTACGTCCGATCATTCAAGCAAGCCCGAAAGCCAAGCTTCTGATCATAGGGCAGGCGCCGGGTCTTCGCGTGCATGAAAGTGGCATTCCTTGGAATGATCCCAGCGGGGAGCGGTTACGCCGCTGGCTCAATCTGCCATCTGAAATATTCTATAACGAGACACAAATCGCCATTGTTCCGATGGGCCTTTGCTATCCAGGTAAAGGGAAATCCGGTGACTTACCGCCACGACCAGAATGTGCATCGCTTTGGCATCCGCAACTATTGCCAGCCCTGCCCAATGTGGGCATGACATTACTGATTGGCCAGTATGCGCAGAATTATTACCTCAGTGATAAACCAAAGACCCTGACAGAAACAGTCAAGCAATGGCAAACATGGGCACCCCGCTATTTACCTTTACCCCATCCATCACCGCGCAATACGCTATGGCTAAAACGTAATCCCTGGTTTGAAGATGAGGTGGTGCCTTATATTCGTGATTACGTCCACCAGCATCTAAAGCTGTAACCGCTTCTCTTAGCATAAAAAAGCCCACACCGTAAAACGGCATGGGCTCTTCAATAGTATTGATGTAACGCGTTGCCTCAAACTGCTGGGGTTATGAGCAAAGCGTCAGCGTACTATTTGTGGTACGGCTTCGACAGCTCGTGGACCGCGTCAACAAACACACCTGCATTTTCAGGCGGCACATCAAGGTGGATGCCATGACCAAGGTTAAACACGTGGCCTGTACCTTCATCGCCATATCCTTCAAGGATAGTAGCCACTTCTTGGCGAATACGCTCAGGCTGGGCGTAAAGCATTGAAGGATCCATATTGCCTTGTAGAGCAACTTTATCACCAATGCGCGCTTTCGCATCTGCGATATTAATCGTCCAGTCTAGGCCAACCGCATCACAACCTGTCGCTGCAATTTGCTCTAACCACATACCACCATTTTTGGTGAACAAGGTGACAGGTACACGACGACCTTCATTTTCACGGATCAGTGCATCAACAATTTTGTGCATGTAACGCAGTGAGAATTCGTTGTAATCGCGTGGCGTTAATACACCACCCCATGTATCAAATACCATTACAGATTGCGCACCCGCTTTAATTTGCGCATTCAGGTATTCAATCACGCTATCTGCTAGCTTATCAAGTAACAGGTGCAGGGTTTGTGGCTCTGCGTACATCATCTTCTTGATCTTAGTGAACGCTTTCGAGCTGCCACCTTCAACCATGTATGTCGCTAGTGTCCATGGACTACCAGAAAAGCCAATCAACGGTACTTCGCCTTGCAGATCTTTACGGATCTGACGAACGGCGTTCATCACGTATTGCAGCTCGCCTTCTGGATCGGGCAGGCCAATCTTCTCTACGTCTGCTTTACAGGTAATTGGGCGCTCAAATTTAGGGCCTTCACCCGCTTCAAAGTACAGACCAAGACCCATCGCATCTGGAATGGTCAGAATGTCCGAGAATAGGATCGCCGCATCCAGCGGGAAACGACGCAATGGCTGAAGGGTTACTTCACTTGCCAACTCAGCATTCTTACATAGCGACATGAAATCACCAGCGACGCTACGTGTTGCACGGTACTCTGGAAGATAACGGCCAGCTTGACGCATCATCCACACAGGGGTGCAATCTACAGGTTGCTTCAGCAACGCACGTAGGTAACGGTCATTCTTTAATTCGCTCATTTGAAACTCCATGGGTAAATTCTGTCGCGTATTGTATCACTCCCTAGCGGCAACAAAAGAGGGCAATTGTTAAGCAGATCAAGTTTACTGCAACATTCTCATTACTCTATTTGTGAGAACCCCACCAGACGTGATACAAAACGGACGTGCTAGCAATAATAACAACTACTTACTCTATAGAGAGTAATGATTCACACCTTTCCCTCCCATTGGAGGGTTTTTTTATATTTTCCGTTAGCACTTACACTTTAGGGTTATTCATTAACTCGAGTGATAACTCAATCAGATGCCGTGCAATCGTTCCCGCCGGGGCAACCTCGGGCATATTCTCTTTTGTCGCCCAAACCGCATCACTCAACTCGGTATAATCCGGTTTTAATTGACCACTTTGATAATCAGCCAAGAAGCCCATCATCACATTGGACGGGAATGCCCAAGGCTGACTACCAACATAACGAATATTGGCAACCGTTATCCCTGTTTCTTCTAGGACTTCACGCGCAACACATTGCTCTAAGGTTTCTCCCGCTTCGACAAAGCCCGCGATAACGGTGTACATTCCCGTTTTATGGCGAGGGTGCTGAGCAAGTAGCAATTCATGCTCTCGGCGTACAGCAACAATGACACACGGTGAAACACGCGGATAATGCTGGCTACCGCACTGCTGACACACCATGGCTAATTCTTTTGTTCCAAGCACACATGTACCGCCACAGGCAGAACAAAAGCCTTGAGTGTGGAACATGTGAGATAGTTGCGTCGCACGCCCAGCTAAATCAAATAACGCAGGCGGTAACCCAAGTAATTCTCTTTGCGTGTAAAATCCTGAACTATCAGCACCTTCAGGTGCCTCTAACCAATACACTGGGCGATTGTCGTATTCACCAATCTTGACTGCCATATCAGCACCAAACGCCAACTCTTTAGCATCTAGCAGAGGAAGAGCCCCTTGTGTAAGGTAAAGCTTACGATCTTGTACTACACACCAATACGCTAATTCTCGTTTTTTTAACATCAATGTCACATCCATCCTTGCAGGGTTTCGTTTTTACTGGCAATCTAAACTTGATAACGGAATATGAATCCGCATACAAGGTTCTCTTTATTAAGAGTTTCATGGGTATAGTATCTTGTTAGGATACTGCTAGATCATGAGGGCATGATCATGTTAAGTAAATTTGAACAAGTAAAACAACAATGGGGCGGCACCAGCGATGTTATTGATCACTGGTTAATGTCACGTCAGCAGTTGCTCATTGATTACTGTAAACTTGCAGGGCTACCACCCTTTGATAACAGTAAAAATCAACTACCTGAAGCCTCTCAATTACAGCTCTTCTCACAGCAACTCGTCGATTATATCTCAGCTGGTCATTTTAAAATCTACGACATGGTAATGGCTCGTTGGAATGATACGGGGTATTCACCAACTGAAGACATTTCTCTGCTATACGCTAAAATCACCCAAACCACTGACCCTTTATTAAACTTTGCAGATCGCTACTGTGATGCAGATGAAGCAAGCACCATGGATGATTTTGACCTGCACCTATCAGCAGTCGGTGAACTTATTGAGCAACGCTTTGCGCTAGAAGATCAACTTATCGAGCTCATTAGCGAAAGTCTGGCTTGCCCTCCGGGCGCCTAGTACTCATCATCGTCTTATATAAACGGTGAGGCAGCGATGCTGCTTCTCGTTGCGCCTGTCATATCTGAAATACTCCTCACGTGTTTCGTTGCCCTCCGCGAAACCACGTGAAGATACTCGCTGACCCCTCTTAAAATACCCATATTAATACCCACACTGCCTCTCAATATAGGGATTAATATCAGAGCATTAAACACTTCCAGCCCCCTCTGATTTCATTACAGATCCACTCCTATCAAATATTCCTGATCGCCAGAAAACAAAAAGGCATCCCGAAGGATGCCTTTTTTATATCAATCAAGTATGAATACTATGATTAATCGTCGTTCAGACCCGCATTAAGCAGTGCTGCTAGATCTTGAGTCGCTTGCTCTTGATCTACTTGAGGCGCTACTGGCTCAAGCTCTGCATTACGCTCGTTCTGACGGCGCTGGTGGTAAGAGAAACCTGTACCCGCTGGGATCAGACGACCCACGATTACGTTTTCTTTCAGACCACGAAGCTCATCACGCTTACCAGAAACCGCAGCTTCAGTAAGTACGCGCGTCGTTTCTTGGAACGATGCAGCTGAGATGAATGACTCAGTCGCTAGCGATGCTTTCGTGATACCTAGAAGGTCACGAGAGAACGTTGCGATGCGCTTACCTTCAGCTTCTAGCTGACGGTTTGCAATAGTCACACGAGAGAACTCAACTTGCTCGCCAGGTAGGAAATCAGAATCTCCAGCCACAACGATAGTTACCTTACGTAGCATTTGACGAACGATAGTCTCAATGTGCTTATCGTTAATCTTAACGCCTTGTAGACGGTAAACTTCCTGTACTTCGTTCACAATATATTCTGCTACTGCGTGAACACCACGTAGACGTAGAATATCGTGCGGAGTTTCAGGACCATCGGCGATTACATCACCACACTCAACCTTCTCACCTTCGAATACGTTCAACTGACGCCATTTATGGATCATTTCTTCGTATGCGTTGCCTTCAGCAGGCGTGATGATTAGACGACGCTTACCTTTCGTTTCTTTACCGAACGAAACCGTACCCGTGATTTCTGCAAGAATTGCAGGCTCTTTCGGTTTACGTGCTTCGAACAAGTCAGCTACGCGAGGTAGACCACCGGTGATATCTTTAGTACCACTTGATGCTTGTGGGATACGTGCAAGCGTATCACCGATACCAACCATTGCACCGTCTTCAAGCTGAACGATCGCTTTGCCAGGTAGGAAGTATTGTGCTGGCATTTCAGTGCCGGCGATCATTACATCGTTACCTTGCTCATCAACTAGCTTAACCGTTGGACGCATGTCTTTACCTGCACCAGTACGCTCAGCAGCGTCTAGTAGGGTAATCATAGACAGACCCGTTAGGTCATCAGTTTGACGAGAGATCGTCACGCCATCAATCATATCAACGAACTGGATACGACCAGCCACTTCAGTGATGATTGGCATTGTGTGCGGATCCCAGTTAGCGATTACATCGCCAGCTGCAACCAAATCACCATCGCCACGAGACAGGTGTGAACCGTAAGGTAGTTTATAGTTCTCTTTAGTACGGCCAAATTCATCAATGATGCTCATTTGAGACGCACGAGAAGTAATAACTAACTTACCATCGCTGTTTGTTACAAACTTAGCATTCTGTAGTTTCACAGAACCTTTGTTTTTAACTTGAATGCTGTTTTCCGCAGCTGCTGCAGATGCCGCACCACCGATGTGGAACGTACGCATCGTTAGCTGTGTACCTGGTTCACCGATTGATTGTGCAGCAACAACACCTACTGCTTCACCAGTGTTAACCAAGTGACCACGTGCTAGGTCACGGCCGTAACAGTTCTTACAACAACCGAAGTCATTTTCACATGTTACAACAGAGCGTACTTTAACTTGGTCGACAGAGTTCTCTTCCAGGATTTCACACCACTTCTCATCAAGAAGGGTGTTACGTGGAGCAAGAATTTCATCAGTACCAGGTTTGATAACGTCTTCAGCAACAACACGACCAAGAACACGATCGCCTAGTTGTTCTTTAACATCACCGCCTTCAACTAGTGGCATCATAGTGATACCAGCATGTGTACCACAATCATCCGCAGTAATTACTACGTCTTGTGCTACGTCTACTAGACGACGTGTTAGGTAACCGGAGTTCGCTGTCTTAAGTGCGGTATCGGCAAGACCCTTACGAGCACCGTGCGTAGAGATGAAGTACTGTAGTACGTTCAGACCTTCACGGAAGTTCGCAGTGATCGGCGTTTCGATGATTGAGCCATCCGGCTTAGCCATCAGACCACGCATACCAGCAAGCTGACGAATCTGCGCTGCAGAACCACGAGCACCAGAATCGGCCATCATGTAAACACTGTTGAACGATTTCTGTTGTTCTTCTTCACCGTCACGGTTAATAACAGTATCAAACGACAAGTTATCCATCATCGCTTTAGCAACTTGCTCATTCGCTGTTGCCCAGATATCGATAACTTTGTTGTAACGTTCGCCAGCTGTTACTAGACCAGATTGGAACTGCTCTTGGATTTCAGCAACTTCTGCTTCTGCTTCTGCGATCTTAGTGTACTTCGCGTCAGGTACAACCATATCGTCGATACCAACAGACACACCAGATAGTGCAGCGTAAGCAAAACCTGTGTACATGATTTGGTCAGCGAAGACTACAGTGTCTTTCATGCCCAATTCACGGTAACAAGTGTTAAGCAGTTTAGAAATTTGTTTCTTACCTAGTGCTTCAGTGTTCACAAGATCGTATGAAAGACCTTTAGGAACAATTTGCCATAGGATTGCACGACCAACAGTTGTATCAACAAGCTTAGTATCAGCAACTAGGTTGCCTTGCTCGTCGTAGCTGTGCTCGGTGATGCGAACTTTAACGCGAGCGTGTAGTTCTGCGTTACCAGTACGGTATGCCTTTTCAGCTTCAGATGAGCCTTCAAGGTACATGCCTTCACCCTTCGCGTTGATACGATCACGCGTCATGTAGTAAAGACCCAATACAACATCCTGAGAAGGAACGATGATCGGATCACCAGACGCTGGCGATAGGATGTTATTGGTAGACATCATCAGTGCACGTGCTTCAAGCTGTGCTTCCAGAGTTAGAGGTACGTGTACCGCCATCTGGTCACCATCGAAGTCGGCGTTGTATGCCGCACACACTAGTGGGTGAAGCTGAATCGCTTTACCTTCGATTAGTACTGGTTCAAATGCCTGAATACCTAAACGGTGCAGTGTTGGTGCACGGTTAAGCATTACTGGGTGTTCGCGGATCACTTCGTCTAGGATATCCCAAACAACAGCTTCTTCGCGCTCAACCATTTTCTTAGCAGCTTTGATTGTCGTTGCTAGGCCACGAGTCTCTAGTTTGCCGTAGATAAACGGTTTGAATAGCTCAAGTGCCATCTTCTTAGGAAGACCACACTGATGCAGACGTAAGTATGGACCTACGGTGATAACAGAACGACCTGAGTAGTCTACACGCTTACCAAGCAAGTTCTGACGGAAACGACCTTGTTTACCCTTGATCATATCAGCAAGAGATTTCAGAGGACGTTTGTTCGAACCTGTGATAGCGCGGCCACGACGACCATTATCAAGCAATGCATCAACAGACTCCTGAAGCATACGTTTTTCGTTACGTACGATAATATCAGGTGCTGCAAGATCCAGTAGACGCTTCAGACGGTTGTTACGGTTGATTACGCGACGGTACAGATCATTCAAATCTGAAGTAGCGAAACGGCCACCATCTAGCGGTACCAACGGACGAAGATCCGGCGGTAGTACTGGAAGTACAGACAGGATCATCCACTCTGGGTTGTTACCTGACTGTAGGAATGCTTCTACAAGCTTAAGACGCTTGGTCAGTTTCTTACGCTTAGTTTCAGAGTTAGTTTCTTCTAGCTCTTCGCGCATGTTTTCGATTTCAGCATTTAGGTCCATGTTGCCTAAAAGTGCTTTAACCGCTTCTGCACCCATCTTCGCGTCGAACTCATCGCCCCACTCTTCAAGTGCATCCAAGTACTGCTCTTCTGAAAGCAGTTGGCTACGCTCAAGGTTGGTCATGCCTGGTTCGATAACGACATATGATTCGAAGTAAAGAACACGTTCGATATCACGTAGCGGGATGTCCATTAACAGACCGATACGAGATGGAAGTGACTTTAAGAACCAGATGTGAGCTACAGGTGAAGCTAACTCAATGTGACCCATACGTTCGCGACGTACTTTAGTCTGAGTTACTTCAACGCCACATTTTTCACAAATAACACCGCGGTGTTTTAGGCGTTTGTATTTACCACAAAGACATTCGTAGTCTTTTACCGGGCCAAAAATACGTGCACAGAAAAGACCGTCACGCTCAGGCTTAAAGGTACGGTAGTTGATGGTTTCTGGCTTTTTAACTTCACCAAAAGACCATGAACGGATCATGTCAGGTGAAGCAAGACCGATTTTGATTGCATCAAATTCTTCGGTCTTATGTTGTGCTTTCAGAAACTTAAGTAAGTCTTTCACATTCGGCTCCTGTGAGGAGTTGACCCATAAAGGCGCCAGTCTGCTGGCGCCTTCATATATATACCGGAGTAACTAATAAGCTTGGCTAATGCCTACTTATTCGTCTTCCAGCTCGATGTTGATACCCAACGAGCGGATTTCTTTCAACAATACGTTGAAGGATTCCGGCATACCAGGTTCCATACGATGGTCGCCATCGACGATGTTTTTATACATCTTCGTACGGCCGTTAACGTCATCCGACTTAACAGTTAGCATTTCCTGTAGAGTGTAAGCAGCGCCATATGCTTCTAGCGCCCATACTTCCATCTCACCGAAACGCTGACCACCGAACTGAGCTTTACCACCCAGCGGCTGCTGAGTAACAAGGCTGTAAGAACCGGTAGAACGGGCATGCATCTTGTCATCAACCAAGTGGTTAAGTTTAAGCATGTACATGTAACCAACAGTTACAGGACGCTCAAACGCATCACCGGTGCGACCGTCAAACAGTTTCAACTGACCAGATTCTGGTAGATCACCAAGCTTAAGCAGTTCTTTGATAGATTTCTCAGGAGCACCATCAAATACAGGCGTTGCAATTGGTAGACCTTTACGTAGGTTCTGAACCAGCGTACGTACTTCATCGTCAGATAACTCTGCGATATCTACGTTCTGACGAGTTTCGCCTAGATCGTAAACTTTCTGCAGGAAGTTACGGAACTTATGAAGTTCTTGTTGCTGTTTCAGCATCTCGTTAAGTTTGTCACCGATACCTTTCGCTGCAAGACCCAAGTGAGTCTCCAGGATTTGACCGATGTTCATACGAGATGGTACACCCAGTGGGTTCAGAACGATGTCGACAGTCTGACCTTTTTCATCGTACGGCATATCTTCAACAGGGTTAATCTTAGAGATTACACCTTTGTTACCGTGACGACCCGCCATCTTATCACCAGGTTGGATACGACGTTTAACAGCTAGGTATACTTTAACAATCTTAAGTACGCCAGGTGCTAGGTCATCGCCCTGTGTGATCTTACGACGCTTGGTTTCGAATTTCTTATCGAATTCAGCTTTAAGCTCATCGTACTGCTCAGCCAACTGTTCTAGTTGGTTTTGCAGGTTTTCATCGTCAAGCGTTTGTGCAAACAGCGTTTCGCGGTTCATTGAAGACATTTTATCTTCGCTGTAACCCGCAGAAAGAAGCAGTGTACGAACACGAGCAAGAAGACCACCCTCAAGGATCTGGAATTCTTCTGTGATGTCTTTCTTCGCTTCTTTCAGCTGCATTTCTTCGATTTCAAGCGCACGCTTGTCTTTTTCTACGCCATCGCGAGTAAAGACTTGAACGTCGATGATGGTACCAGACACTGAGTTTGGTACACGTAGAGAAGAGTCTTTAACATCAGACGCTTTCTCACCGAAGATTGCACGAAGTAGCTTCTCTTCTGGAGTCAGTTGAGTTTCACCTTTAGGTGTCACTTTACCTACCAGAATGTCGCCGCCTTTAACTTCCGCACCGATGTAAACGATACCTGATTCATCCAGCTTAGATAGCGCTGCTTCACCCACGTTAGGGATATCGGCAGTGATTTCTTCTGAGCCAAGTTTAGTATCACGAGCCACACAAGATAGTTCTTGAATGTGGATAGTTGTCAGGCGATCTTCCTGTACAACACGCTCAGATACTAAGATGGAATCCTCGAAGTTGTAACCGTTCCAAGGCATGAATGCGATACGCATGTTTTGACCAAGCGCTAGCTCACCAAGGTCTGTTGAAGGACCATCAGCAAGAACATCACCACGTGCTACTGGCTCGCCAGGTAGTACAGTTGGACGCTGGTTAATACATGTGTTCTGGTTAGAACGGGTGTACTTCGTCAGGTTGTAAATGTCGATACCAGCTTCGCCAGGTACTAGCTCGCTTTCGTTAACTTTAACAACGATACGAGAAGCATCTACTGACTGAACCATACCGCCACGTTTAGCAACAGCTGTAACACCTGAGTCAACCGCTACGTTACGCTCGATACCAGTACCAACTAACGGCTTATCAGCACGTAGTGTTGGAACTGCCTGACGTTGCATGTTCGCACCCATAAGGGCACGGTTAGCATCATCGTGTTCAAGGAACGGGATTAGGGATGCCGCCACAGATACAACCTGGTTGGTTGCAACGTCCATGTATTGAACATGGTCACGTGGGTGCAGACCTGAATCACCTTTCTGACGCGCAGTGATCAGTTCGTCAGCAAAAGAACCGTCTTCGTTAAGCGCGGCATTTGCCTGTGCGATAACGTATTGACCTTCTTCGATTGCAGACAGGTATTCAATTTCTTCGGTAACTTTACCATCAACTACTTTACGGTAAGGCGTTTCAAGGAAACCATAAGGGTTACATTGAGCAAACGCTGAAAGTGAGTTGATTAGACCGATGTTTGGACCTTCAGGGGTCTCGATTGGACATAGACGACCGTAGTGAGTCGCGTGTACATCTCGAACCTCAAAGCCAGCACGTTCACGAGTCAGACCACCTGGACCAAGCGCCGAGATACGACGTTTGTGAGTAACTTCTGATAGTGGGTTGTTCTGGTCCATAAACTGAGACAGTTGTGAAGAGCCAAAGAACTCTTTTACTGCCGCAGAAATTGGCTTAGCGTTAATTAGGTCTTGAGGCATAATTGCATCAAGATCGCCTAGGCTTAGACGCTCTTTAACTGCACGCTCAACACGTACTAGACCAACGCGGAATTGGTTTTCAGCCATTTCGCCAACTGAACGGATACGACGGTTACCAAGGTGGTCGATATCATCAACTTCACCACGGCCATTACGGATCTCGATCAATTTACGCATAACATCAATGATGTCGTGCTCGTCTAGTGTGCCTGAACCTGTTGTTTCGTCACGTAGCATTGAGCTGTTGAACTTCATACGGCCTACAGCAGATAGGTCGTAACGATCTTCAGAGAAGAACAGACTTTCAAACAGTTGCTCAGCAGCTTCACGTGTTGGTGGCTCGCCAGGGCGCATCATGCGGTAGATTTCTACTAGCGCACTTAGACGATCTGTTGTGCTATCCACACGTAGTGTTTCAGACATGTATGGACCAAAGTCTAGATCGTTAGTAAATAACGTCTCAATAGACTTGTGACCTGCCTGAGAAAGCAATGCTAATGATTCTAGGCTCAATTCCTGGTTAGCTGAAACGATCAACTCACCAGTTTCTTCGTTCACGTAATCGCGAGCAGAAATTTTGCCTACAATGTATTCAACAGGTACTTCGATATGATCTACGCCGTCTTTGCCTAATTGGCGAATATGACGGGCAGTAATACGACGACCAGTTTCAACGTACACCTTACCGTTCGCTTCGATATCGAAGCTTGCAGTTTCGCCACGTAGACGATCAGGTACTAGTTCCATTACTAAAGCAGTGCCTTGAACTTCGAAGTTTACTTTATCGAAGAATAGGTCAAGGATTTCTTCAGTAGTTTTACCTAGAGCACGAAGAATGATAGAAGCTGGAAGCTTACGACGACGGTCGATACGTACGAATACGTTATCCTTAGGATCAAACTCGAAATCCAACCATGAACCACGGTATGGGATTACGCGTGCGTTATATAGCACTTTACCTGAGGAGTGGGTTTTACCCTTATCGCTGTCGAAGAAGACACCCGGGCTACGGTGCAGCTGGGATACGATAACCCTCTCGGTACCGTTAATAACGAATGTACCGTTATCTGTCATGAGCGGAATTTCGCCCATGTAAACTTCTTGTTCTTTGATGTCTTTTACGGTGCCAGCAGGCGCGTCTTTATCGTACATAACAAGACGTAGCTTCACGCGTAGTGGAGCTGAATATGTTACGCCACGAATCTGACATTCTTTAACATCGAAGACCGGCTCACCGAGACGATAGCTAACGTATTGCAGCTCGGAATTGCCGTTGTAGCTCTGAATTGGAAAAACAGAACGAAAGGCAGCTTCTAGACCGTAATGCCCTTCAGGATCCTGCTCGATGAATTTTTTAAAAGACTCAAGCTGGATCGACAGCAAGTATGGTATGTCCAACACTTGCGGACGCTTACCAAAATCCTTACGGATACGCTTTTTCTCGGTATAAGAGTAAACCATAGGTTCCTCAGATCGCTGATAAGTGATCCAAACTGTCCAACAATGGGACAGTGACTAATGACATTGTTTATTGTAGGAACAACTCTAAAGAATATAGAGCTGTTTTTTGCATGAATAATGGTTACAAAACAATGTGAAAATTACCATTACCCTACAGCGCAAAAAGGCCGGTGACATTTAGCCACCAGCCATTAGCCTAAAAAGGCTAAGAAATCAAATAATTATTTGATTTCAACAGAAGCACCAGCTTCTTCTAGCTGAGCTTTAAGAGCTTCAGCTTCAGCTTTATCTACGCCTTCTTTAACAGCAGCAGGAGCGCCGTCAACTACAGCTTTCGCTTCTTTAAGGCCAAGACCAGTTGCGCCACGTACAGCTTTGATTACTTGTACTTTTTGAGCACCAGCAGCTGTTAGGATAACGTCAAATTCAGTTTGCTCTTCAACAGCTTCTGCTGCTGCGCCGCCTGCTACTACTGCAGCTGCAGCAGTAACACCGAATTTTTCTTCCATAGCTTCGATAAGCTCAACAACTTGCATTACAGACATTTCTGCAACTGCGTCTAGGATTTGCTCGTTAGTGATAGACATAACAATTCTCTTTGAAATCAACAATTAATTTAATATAGCGTTCAGATAAAACAGAGGCAATTAAGCCGCTGCTTCTTCTTTCTGATCGCGTACAGCTGCGATAGTACGTACCAGCTTGCCAGCTGAAGCTTCTTTCATGCACATCATTAGGCGTGCAATAGCTTCGTCGTAAGTTGGTAGTGTCGCTAGAACTTCTGCGTCAACAACAGCGCCTTCGAATGCGGCTGCTTTGAACTCGAAATCTTTATTCTCTTTAGCGAAGTCTTTGAAAAGACGCGCTGCAGCACCTGGGTGCTCATTAGAGAAACCGATTAGTGAAGGACCAACAAAAACGTCTTTAAGACATTCAAAATCAGTACCTTCAACTGCGCGGCGTGCTAGTGTGTTACGAACAACTTTCAGGTAAACGCCGTTTTCACGAGCTTGTTTACGAAGAGAAGTCATCGCACCAACTGCAACACCACGAGAGTCAGCAACAACTGCAGACAGGGCACCATTGGCAGCTTCGTTGACTTCAGCAACAATTGCTTTTTTGTCTTGAAGATTTAATGCCATTGGAATAGCTCCTGGATTTTTGCTGGGTTTCCCCAGTCATTACACCACTCACTGTCAGTATGACAGGAGAGTCTTTACGGCGCAGATCCAAGATAGATATACATCAATCATGTTCTGGCACCGTCTACGTAGGTAATATTAAGTTCTTAAAAAGAACGCCTACGGTCTTTGACGAAGGCTAATTATAAAATAATCAGCCTCAGCCATGAATTTGTGAACGCCAAATTATACATCAATTTGGCGTTTCTGCAAATTATTGTGCGTTAGTGTCCAGAGTATTCTGGTCTAGCGCTACACCTGCACCCATAGTGGTAGAGATGCTTACTTTCTTAACGAAAGTACCTTTAGCTGAAGAAGGCTTAGCTTTCTTCAGTGCAACGATAAGAGCTTCTAGGTTCTCTTTAAGTTGCGCAGCATCAAAGTCCACTTTACCGATAGTAGTGTGGATGATGCCGTTTTTGTCGTTACGGTAACGAACCTGACCAGCTTTAGCATTTTTAACTGCTTGAGCAACGTTAGGAGTCACAGTACCAACTTTAGGGTTTGGCATTAGACCGCGTGGACCAAGGATAGTACCTAATTGACCAACAACGCGCATTGCATCTGGAGATGCGATAACAACGTCAAAGTCCATTACGCCTTTCTTAACTTGATCAGCAAGTTCTTCCATACCCACTAGGTCAGCGCCAGCTTCTTTCGCAGCTTCAGCGTTTGCACCTTGTGTGAATACAGCAACACGGATATCACGACCAGTACCGTGTGGTAGCACAGTTGCGCCACGTACGTTTTGGTCTGATTTACGTGCATCGATACCAAGGTTAACAGCAACGTCAACACTTTCAGTAAATTTCGCAGTAGCTAGTTCTTTAAGAAGAGCAACAGCTTCGTTGATGTCGTACTCACGAGCGATATCAACTTTTTCGCGGATTACGCGCATACGTTTAGTAAGTTTTGCCATTGTCTTAACCCTCTACCACTAGACCCATTGAACGAGCAGTACCAGCAATCGAACGCTTCATAGCTTCGATGTCAGCACCAGTCATGTCCGCAGCTTTAGTTTCTGCGATCTCTTGGATCTGAGCGTCAGTTACAGTACCAACTTTCTCAGTGTTCGGACGGCCAGAACCAGACTTAACGCCTGCAGCTTTCTTAAGAAGAACTGCTGCCGGTGGAGTCTTAGTGATGAACGTGAAAGAACGGTCATTGTATACTGTAATAACAACAGGAGTCGGTAGACCTTTCTCTAGAGAGTCAGTCTTAGCGTTGAACGCTTTACAGAATTCCATGATGTTAACGCCGTGTTGACCAAGTGCTGGACCAACCGGTGGACTAGGGTTTGCTGCACCAGCTGCAACTTGCAGCTTGATGTACGCTTCTACTTTTTTAGCCATTGCTATATACCTAAATTTGGGTTCAAACGTCTATTTTTTGAAAAACAGACTCCCCGTCTAACGAAAGGGCGCGAAATTATAATGCAATTTCACGCCCCTGACAATATCGTGCTGATTGTTTTTTGATCAGCTTTTTTCCACTTGACCGAATTCTAGCTCAACTGGCGTTGCGCGGCCGAAGATCGAGACAGATACCTTAATACGGCTCTTATCATAATCAACTTCTTCAACTGTACCGTTAAAGTCAGCAAATGGGCCATCATTAACGCGTACCACTTCACCTGGTTCAAAGACCGTTTTGTGAATTGGTGACTCACTCGCCTTCTCTAGACGATTAAGGATTGCCGCGGCCTCTTTATCAGAGATAGGCGATGGGCGATCAGACGTTCCGCCGATGAACCCCATTACACGAGGAATACTACGCACCAAGTGCCAGCTTTCATCATTCATCACCATTTGTACAAGTACATAGCCTGGGAAGAACTTGCGCTCGCTTTTGCGGCGCTGGCCTGCACGTACTTCAACCACTTCTTCTGTAGGTACTAAAACCTCATCAAATAGGTCTTCCATACCATGCATTTTGATATGTTCACGTAGTGATTGTGCCACACGGCCTTCAAAACCAGAGAAGGCCTGAACAACATACCATCGTTTTTTTGGAGCTTCGCTCATGAACTTTTACCTCACACACCGGTAACTAGGCGGACTAGACGGACCATAATGCCGTCAATGCCCCATAGGGCTAACGCCATAACAACAGTGACAGCTAGAACGATAAAGGTTGTCTGCGTAGCTTCCTGACGAGTAGGCCATACCACCTTGCGGACTTCCATGCGCGACTCACGAGCAAACGTAATCGCGGTTTTACCTTTCGCTGTAAGTGCAGCAACACCGGCAGCAGCAGCAACAAGTACTACTACAGCGCCTGCGCGCAACACTACAGAAACATCACTGTACAGGTAATTACCAACCACAGCGGCAGCGAGCAGCGCAATAACGACAACCCATTTAAGGCCATCCATATTGCTTGAGCTGCTTGGGTTTTCGGCATTCGCTTTCATACAACCAACCTGTAACTAGTCTCAATATAGACGAAAATCACCCCGCAAAAGCGAGGCAAAGAAAATGAAATTAAACGTTAACTTATTAATTAACGAACAGAAAATTTCATCTCTGCAGAATTTCTCTCTGCGCACAACGGCTAAAAAACATGCAATTTAAACGTTTAACGCAGAAAAAGGGCATCAAATGATGCCCTTTTTAGTACCGTGTCGTCAAATATTATTCAACGATAGTTGCAACAACACCAGCACCAACTGTACGGCCACCTTCACGGATAGCAAAACGTAGACCTTCATCCATC
>NZ_NOIF01000015.1 GCF_002265265.1 Photobacterium sanguinicancri | reverse complement strand
CCATTAAGTAGCATTGAATATGAACTTTTAATGATTGAGATCAAATATAAAATCAGCCTAATTGCATGAATTAGAAAGGAATATCTAAAACCCCTAACACTAAAGTATCAGAGGTTATGTAAATACCCCTTTGGGGCTATAAGTAAGTATTTACTGGTGAACTCACACCGATGAAATCACATTGTTGATCCAAAGCAAAACGCCATTAACTTTTAATAACATCCTTACATTTTTTGTTATTATTCATATTGGAACTCCAACTTTATTTGCATATTAGCCGCATTCACAACGCTTGGCTTTTTTTACAATAAAATCTGGAGTAATAACCGTGAGTAAAAAATGGACGCTAAATAGTGCCGTTACGGCAATCATATTGTCAGCGTTTTGCTTTACAGGGAGTGCGCTGGCTTCCACTGAAACCGAACAAAAACAACAAATAGAACCACGAAATCACGTATTTGCAGAAGCTCATGCCGAACAGTATAAAAGCTGGGAAGCAACCAAAAACAGTGAAGATATCACTGATGCCCTACAAGAAGACCCTAAAATGGTCATTCTTTGGGCGGGTTATGGCTTTGCAAAAGACTATAACAAAGCACGTGGCCACTATTATGCTGTAACTGATGTTCGTGAAACCCTACGTACAGGCGGACCAAAAGACGAAAATTCTGGCCCAATGCCGATGGCATGTTGGAGCTGTAAAAGCCCTGACGTTGCTCGTGTGATCGATGATCGTGGTGAAGACGGCTACTTTGCGGGTAAATGGGCTCGCTTAGGCAGTGAAATCAACAACTCAATCGGTTGTTCTGATTGTCACGACACCAGTAGTGAAGATTTCGCACAAGGCAAACCTGCTCTTAAACTTTCTCGCCCTTATGCTGAACGCGCTATGGAAACCATCGGCATGAAGTTTGAGGATCAATCACGTTTTGATCAGCAAGCTCAAACCTGTGGTCAGTGTCATGTGGAGTACTACTTCACAGGGCCAAACAAAAGTGTGAAATTCCCATGGGATAAAGGCACTACAGTTGATGAAATGGAAGTGTACTACGACGAAATCGACTTTAAAGATTGGACCCATGCCGTTTCTAAAGCTCCGATGCTAAAAGCACAGCACCCAGGCTATGAAACATGGCGTGAAGGCATTCACGGCAAAAACAACGTTGCATGTGTAGATTGCCATATGCCAAAAGTACAAAACGAAGACGGTAAAGTGTATACCGACCATAAAATTGGTAATCCATTTGATCGCTTTGAAGACACTTGTGCACAATGTCATACCCAGACCAAAGAAAAACTGCAAGGCATTGTTTCTACGCGTAAAGCTAGTGTAGTTGAGCTTAAGCTAACGGCTGAAAAACAAATAGTAGCAGCACACTTTGAAGCGAAAGCGGCGTGGGATGCTGGTGCAACAGAGCAAGAAATGGCCCCTATCCTACGTGATATTCGCCACGCTCAATGGCGCTGGGATTACGCAATCGCATCTCACGGGGTACACATGCACGCACCAGAAGTCGCGTTACGTATCTTAGGTACTGCGATTGACCGTGCAACTGATGCCCGTACCAAGGTTGTTCGTTTACTTGCGACCAAAGGTATTACGGCAGAAATCCAGATCCCTGACATCTCGACTAAAGAGAAGGCACAACAAGTGCTAGGTATGGATATGGATGGTATGAATGCAGAGAAAGAAGCGTTCTTAAAAACCGTTGCTCCAGAGTGGGACAAACAAGCAGAAGCACGTGAAGCTAACTACTAGTTTGTGCAGCTAACGAATCCACCAAGCAGTAACCATTAAAAATCGGCACTCTAACGTGCCGATTTTTTTCCATGACTTATCAATAATGGCATTAACTTGCACTTTCTCCTCCCCTATACAACAATTAACTCAATTGCATAACAACTATTAGATGTTCACTTAGTTGCTATCTTGTTTCAGGGAGAGAACATTATGGTGCGATCCACACTATTACGTATAACCGTGACTTTCTTACTCGCTCTTTTCTCGATTACTAGTCAGGCGAATTTAATCACCAACGGTAGTTTTGAAGACATAGATGTACCTAATAATAGCTGGCGTTTTTATTCGCAAGGTACACCAAACCTTGCGTGGCAAGGGTCTAATGTCGAAATATGGGACTCATTATTTGGTTTCGAAGCGTCTGAAGGCGAACAATACGCAGAGCTGAATGCTCACCCGAATCAAGGCATATTTTCAATCAATCAAACCTTCAATACCATCACCGGTGGGATCTACAACTTATCGTTTGATTACTCTGCACGTCGCAACAATCGTAATGAACAATTTGAAGTTAGCGCTGGGGATTTTACTCAGATTTTGTCTAGCAACGTTCGCTTTAATTGGAATGATTTTGCCACTGAGTTTACAGCATTAAACAACTCAACGACCCTTACGTTTACCTCTTTGAACAGAGGCACATTGGGGAATTTATTGGATAATGTCGTGGTAACGACTTCTCGATTACCCATTCCAGAACCCGATTTAATCTTTCCGCTGATTTTACTTATTGCCTTTGCCCTATTTCGTTATCAATACCATAGAGCGCGTAAATCACACCGTTTCAACCGTTGATATAAATCATCATTACCCAATCGAAAAAAACGCCTGTCGTAGACACAGGCGATTTTTATAATCAAAATTAGAACAAACACATAAAAATAGACGCTTGATGCCGACTTCTCGTGAGCCTCTAGCATGCCTTTAGATAAGAGAGAAACTACATCATTTTCTTAGCGCGATTAATGGCAGTAATTAAAGCCACGCGATCGGCATCTGGATGCTCACTATCAAGAATTTGTACCCAAGTATCTATCGCTTTTTGGTAACGCGCGGACATAAAATATTCAGAACCCAGTAAAGTTAATGCTGGAAAATTATTAGTATCTAATACTAATGCACGATCTAATAGCTGTTGAATATCTGCCGTAATTCGCTGGCCATTTTTGTAATACAAGGCTGTCGCCAATGCTGAATAGATATTGGCTTGAGGATCAATACTCAAACGTCTGGCATAATCAAATGAAATGACCGCTTCATCAAAAGCATTGGTATACATATACGCATTGCCTAATGCATACCATAGTTCGCCGTCTTGTTTATCTTCAATGATTTTTGCTTGAATCGCTTTAATTCGCTGTTGATTCACTTCGTCAGCCGACAACCCCGAAAACTCATCAATTGGGTGGACTAAGGTGTTGGCTTTATAAGTAAAGTTAGGAGTCCCCAAAAAGGCATAGCCAACCATAGATACAGTGGCGAGACACAAACAGATGAGTATTGGCACTTTTCGCGATTTTGATAAGTGATTACGCACATGCCACCCGATTATAATAGCGGCAATAACTATCACGACAGTAATGATAATGGCCCATATTTCCAATCCAATACTACTTCCTTGTTCCAACATCTCGCACCTATTTTTAAAACTGTAAGTAAGGTATACCACAGGCATCATTTTACGGTGCTAATGTGGATCAACTCATAAAAATAAAGGCAGCACTGAAGGCTACCTTTGTGATGTTGATCAGATGCCTACCTGCGGCGCTCTAGTTAAACACGCAACTCGCCAAACAACCGATAATCCCAGACTTCGACTTCGCCAGTCACTAGACGTTTTTCGGCAGTATCACGCCATTTCTGAGTCAGTTTGTCACTCGCTACAATTTTGGCTAAACCATCTGCATTCAAGGGATCATTGAAAAAATAATCAGCAACTTGCTTTACGGTTAACGCCGATTCATCACGTGATAGCAAAACCAGATCGTCAGCATGGCTAACATAGCCCGTTTGAATAACACGGTATAACCAACCACAGTAACTCAGCTGCTGCATTTGCTCTGACATACCTTCCGCATTCCAGCGAATGTTCAATTTATAACATGGCGAACGCGGTTGGCTAACTTCAATAATCGCTTCGCCCCACTGATAACGGTCACCAATATGGACTGTATGCTCAGTCATTCCCACGGTGCTAATATTCTCGCCCATACCTGGCGCTTGCCAGCCACGATCTGGATATTGCGTTTGCCAGTATACATAGTGCTCCGCAGGGTATTGGTGAAGCGCTCGCTCTACGCCACCATGGTGTTTAGGATCACCACATTCGTCACCCTGTAAGCCAGTTTCAGACAGAAAAAGACGTTCGACAGCTTGGTGTTTATCTAGCGCAGATTCAAAACCATAGGTTGCATTTATTTTTCCTACAGACACCTGCTGTACTTTTATCGGCTGACCCTGAGTGTTAACTGTCATGTATTTTCCTTTGTCTTCTTATCAATGTACTTTTATACCAATACAAAAAAGGCTCCTTACGGAGCCTTATTGATTAAGCCTTATAGCTCAAAGTCACTCATGTCGGCATCTGCCGCATCATCTTGGCGCGCCAAGAAAGCAACAAGGTCATCGTGACCACCGATGTATTTACCATCAAGGATAATTTGCGGCACTGTACGTACTGTTGTATTCGCAGCTTTTTCAATGAACTCAATCATTTCTGGCTTCTCAAGATCCGTACCTAGTACTAATGTTTTGTACTCTGTACCACGATCATCAAGAAGGTCTTTCGCTTTTACACAAAATGGGCAACGTGGCTGAGTAATTACAAGGTTATTAAAACCTGACAGTTGTTCGATAGTCATTGATGGTGTTGATTCTGACATAGTATTTAGCTCTGCTGTGGTAACAGTCTTCTGTTGAGGCTGACTTACATATTGATAAGCTACGTAAGATAAAGCAAAGCACAAGATGAGTAAAACATTACGCACTGAAAATAAGCGCGACGCGGCGGCTGACATATATATCTCCGATAGGATCAGTATTATCCGCCAATTCTAATCGGTATTCTCTGACGACCAAAGCACTTTTTGCTTGACGTAAAACGTCCATCAATTTCACCACCGCAATATAAACACTTTCCGTCTGCTGAAAGCTGATAGTCACCTAACTGATACCAATCTCTTTCAATCACCCGCTGGTGACAATGAGGGCAATAAGTGCTGGCACCTTCTACATCGTGTACATTACCGACATAGACATAGTTCAACCCCTGTTTAACGGCTATCTCTCTGGCTCTTAACAAGGTTGCAGGTGGTGTGCGAGGTTTGTCAGTCATTTTAAAGTCAGGATGAAAAGCACTAAAGTGCAAAGGCGTATTAGCTCCAATATTATCGAAAACCCATCGAGACATCGCTTCAATTTCCGCTATGCTGTCATTTTCATCGGGTATCAACAGGGTGGTAATTTCAAACCAAACCTTCGTCTCTTTTTTAAGGTATAACAGCGTATCAAGTACAGGCGCTAATTGCCCTAAACATACTTTGCGATAGAAACGTTCGGTGAATGCTTTCAAATCAATATTAGCGGCATCCATGTATTCAAAAAACGCATGCCGCGGCAATGGGTTCACATAGCCAGCACTCACTGCCACACTATTGATCCCCAACTCGCGACAAGCAATAGCGGTATCACGGGCATACTCAAGGAAAATTACGGGATCATTATAAGTAAAGGCAATGCTCTCACAATTATGTTGTTCTGCTGCCAGCGCAATCTGTTCTGGCATCGCTTGCGATCCCAATGTATCAATCTGGCGCGATTTACTGATGCTCCAATTCTGGCAAAATTTACATCCTAAGTTGCAACCTGCTGTACCAAAAGAGAGTACAGAACTCCCCGGGTAGAAATGATTAAGAGGTTTCTTTTCAATAGGATCAATACAAAAACCACTCGATCGTCCGTAGCTTGTTAAGATGATCTCACCTTGATGAGCAGCACGAACAAAACATGCACCTCGCTTTCCTTCTCGTAACTTGCAAAATCGAGGGCACAAGTCGCACTGAATACGGCCATCATCCAATCGGTGCCAATACTGGGTACGTACAAATTGAGGCGGTAACGTTGAAGTAGTATTACTCATCACAATAAACACATCTTGTTGGCTTATAAGAAGTTTTTATACCTATAATTAATATAGCTCTTTGAAGGAAACATGCTTATGAATATTCGCCACCCCGCTGTTGCAGGGCGGTTTTATGATGGTTCACCAACCCAGTTGAAAGAACAACTGGATGATTGGTTATTACCGCCATTAAATGCTGAAAATAAGCACATCGCAGACGTTGCTCAAACGGAGTTACGCGCGCTTATTGTTCCTCATGCTGGGTATCTATTTTCAGGACAAGTTGCGGCTGCAGCCTACCAACACCTTCGTGAATATGCAGATACCATCAAGCACGTTATTCTCATCGGGCCAAGTCATCGGTATTTTTTTCAAGGTTGTGCTTTACCTACAGCATCAAAATTTTCAACGCCACTTGGTAATGTCACATTAAATACACAAACTATTGCTACCCTGAGTGAGATAGAAGATTTTGAACTCTCAGAGCAAACCCATGCGTTAGAGCACAGCCTAGAAGTACAACTACCCTTTCTTCAAACAGTACTGCGTAATTTCAGTCTATTACCCATATTAACGAGCAATGTATCACCCGCTAAATTAGCCAAATTAATTGACCCTTTGTGGCGTTCTAATGACACTTTATTAGTTGTTAGCAGTGATTTAAGTCACTTCCACCCATACCACAAAGCGCAGCAAATAGATCGTAACACTTGCGACCTTATTGAGCACTTTGAGCCGACGTTAACACCCGAACAGGCTTGCGGATCAACGGGAATCAACATGTTGTTATTATTGGCGAAACAGCGAGGATATAAGCTTACAAGATTAGCACTAAACAACTCTGGCGACACCGCTGGAAATAAGGAGAAAGTCGTTGGATATGTCAGCTACCTCATATCAAACACTGAATAAAGGGGAACTAACCCAACTGTTAGACATTGCTCGCGAAGCGATTCGTGGTCACTTTTCTTCAGGGTTACCAAAATCACCTGAATACAGTTTATACGGACGTAAATTACTGGCTCCTGCTGCGTGTTTTGTCACGCTTGAGGTAAGTGGTCAATTACAAGGCTGCTTAGGCTCAACTGCTGCACATTCACCTTTGGTACTTGAAGTACATAATAAAGCGCGTGCTAGCGCGTACCAAGATCGCCGCTTCATGCCATTAACAGAAGAGCAACTCAGCCAATTAACCATTGAAATATCAGTCCTTACCACGCCTAAAGTGCAAGAAATCGATTCAGAACAAGCGCTCATTGATTTCTTATCAGTGAACAAAGTGGGCGTGATTTTAACCGATAACCACCAGCAAGCTCTGTTCCTACCACAAGTATGGAAAAAGCTAAAATCACCAACAAATTTTATTAAGCAATTAAAAGTAAAAGCTGGCTGGAATGCAAATTACTGGTCTAGCAACATCAAAGTAAAAACCTTTGATGTCACTAGTATTAAAGGGAAGTTTTACTGATTTGATGATTTTACATTTTTAATATTAGAAAAGGAGCGCTGTTATAGCGCTCCTTTTTAGTACAACCCAATTCTCGTAAAAGTAGAAAGTCAGTTCAAATTACCCTTAGCTACCAACCCATAAGGCACAGAGCTAAATATCTTAGGTTGATTATTAACCGTTGGTGCAACATGGGGCTGCTGCCAGTCCAGTAACATAATGGCTAATACATTGCGGTGTTCGCCGTGAACTAATCCAAAGTCACCATCAACCGATGGCACCATTCCTTTTTCTTTATTAATAGAAGATTGAATCGCTTTACGCATTGCAAGCACCACAGGATCATCGTCTTGGCCTGCCAATAAGAAGTTAATGCCGACTTCGGCTAATACATCTTCTTTAGATCGCTTTAAAATAGTATCGACATTTTTACGGTAATAATCGTAGATCCACTGGAAATCACTTTCTTTTATAGGATGCTGATAATATTCACTGGCGGCAAAAATAATATGTGTCATGCCGTAGATCTTATTCATGTACTGCTGATCGGTCAGTGTGCTGTCTAAGCTATCTGGGTAGGCCTGTTTAAACGCAACAATAAAATCATCAACCACATCCTGTTCACCTAATTGACGTAACCAATATACTTGGTTGGCAAGCTGAGCCGCCCACGCATGGATCATCTCGGTATCTGTCGCGTATTTTTTGAAATCGTATCGACGAATGATTTCTCGTAGTTTGAGGTCTTCTTTATGCTGTAAGCCATATTCATTAGCACGCGCCATTGACCCTAATAAGCCAACACCAAGATAAATATATTCGGGCATCTTCTTGGTAGCAGCATAACGGCGCTGACTTCGCTCATCTTTATCGCCGACATATTCATCAAGACGTTTTTGCGAATAAGTTGCGATTTGCTCTGGCGTGTTCATTTCATAAGCCACGGTATTCAACTTACTTGCCACTCTCGCCATATCTGCCCATATCGCTGATTGATATTTTGGGTCGAGCGTTTGGCGATACATACGCAAACCATAATGCCCCATTTTGAAGGCTGGCAGAGTGTAAAGTTGTGGCTCGTAAGTGTCTCGAATCAACTGAGCGTCTTGCTTAAAGCTAACTACTTGGCTAGCGATAACTTGCGATGGCGTTTCTAGCTTTGTGGGCGCCAGTTCAGCATGAGCGGCATAGGCAAATAAACTGCCACTAATCGCAATAACTGATGCTATGTATTTCAAACCGAATTTCATGTATATCCCTCACCTTGATAGCGATTTTATGCTCAAGCTATCAGCAAGATTATTGGTTTACGTCACTGTAGTGTCAATTTTCACCTTATAGGCGAATATCAATCCACACTAACCGATGATCTGAGCCAGCTTGCGGTCGCTCTCTTCCTTTATCATCAACCACTAATGAGCGCATAGGATCTTTTCGATCTGGCCAAAATACCCCACTGTTCGTCACAGACAAATCAGCAGAGGGTAAGACATAATCCAACCTTAATCCTGATAAATGCGTCCATTCTGAAGCTCGCCCAATACGTGTCTGCCAAAGGCGTACAAACCGACTTCCGACACTTTTAGGCGTTTTCTTGCCACTACTGACCGTATGATTGATACGAGGATGATGAAGCAACTGTTTAATCGCGCTTTTACTGCCATCACCGTCGATAGAGTCAGCATTTAAATCACCCATCACAATAAACGACTCGGTTGACGCTAACCCCGCTTGAACACCTTTATCGTCATAGAGATAATCGGCATTATCGATAATATCAACAAGCAAGCGAAGCTCGTCATGATTACGGCGTAAGTTACGCTTTTCTTCACCATCAAAAACAGGCGGAGTGGGATGGCAGCACAGCAAGTGAATAGTACGGTCTTCGACTATGATTGGCAGGGCGATATGATTTTTAGAGGATAAACGAAATACATCTTTCGCCTCAGCGCTGTAATAAGCACTTGGCATTTGGTTGCCAGGCATATCTCGCCATAAGAAGTGCTGCCAACTACGCATCTGGCTCTCATCGAGGGGATAGCGTGACAAAATAACAAAACCATAATGACCATGGTGTTCACCAAAACCATAACCGTCTTCTGGCAAGGTGCACTTTCCATCACGGTTAAAATCAACATCACTCAGCAAACCCGTATTTGTCGGGGGTAAATAACGATAGGGATAGGCAATGGGCGTTGTTGTACTGCCTGACTCTACTGGCTGTGCAACACCAAGATAATGGCAACAAAAGTTATCTAATGCTCCATCATCCCCCCCCTGTCCTGGGTGATCAAATTCACACAACAACAGAACATCTGGCCGAACATGTTGAATAATGGCTGCAATTTTTTTAAATCGTTCAGTATCAGAGCTAGCCGTCTGCGCTAAAATTTGCCCAGCAGTGGCTTGAGACATAGCAACATTAAATAAAGCAACACGCAAAGAAGACAATGGGAATATTCCAGCAATAAAGATGAACGCATTATAGCGCCCATCCCTCTGATTTTTATACTTCTATTGCAAATACTAGTCGCGAGTATTGTGCTGATAACTAAAAAGCTAATCAACCAACTGCGAAATAGCTAGACGGATTTGATGGGCATCATCCATGGCTCTGTGCTTGGTTGGCCCTTGTGCTTCAAGTGCCAATTGAAAACTTGATCGCGCGATGCCATTTTCTTGCATTAACCAGTGCCCTACCTCTGTCAGCATAAAAGACGGACGCATATGAGCCGCATGATATAAACGGCCTAGCCAGAATAAATCCCATTGGCTATCACAAAATACAAACTCAAATTTCCCTAAAACCTTGTTAAGGTGCTGGCACACCTCAACGACTTGCTCACCTTTACGTTCAATGTCGCGACGAGAAAGGTGATGGATATGATTTTCTGCATAATCATCCCAATACTGCCACGCATCACTTGATGATAATGGGTTGATCAACAAGCTTTCTCCTGTGCCATCTGGCAGAGAATAACCCACTTCAATTGGATAGGATTGATCAGACAAGCCCGAGGCTTCAAAATCTAATGTGGCCCACATTGCACACTCCCTGTTATATGAGAAGGTTTTACTGCCGTACTCGAAACATCCGTTATCTCGGCGTACCACAACATTTGGTTAAATAGGGTATCTGGTATTACACCTTTTCACCTTGCTAACCAGCAGCCATTCGACGTGCTATTCAACAAGAGAATCCGTGTTATCTATAATTCTAAATGTAGACTTTATCTTAGTTGCTAGGGCAATTTATTCAGCAAAACTCGATCTTAAGACAAAAACTGTATCGGGTCATAGAAATGGGGGCTTAGGCTAGATTACACTCAGACTGTTTTTAGATAACTGAATAATTTGCGATGACTCCGACACTTGGTTTTGCGGGCTATAGCGGCTCTGGTAAAACAACATTATTAGAAAAGCTGATCCCTCTATTACGCGCTCACAATATCCGCATTGGTTTGCTCAAGCACAGCCATCACGACATTGAACCCGATAAGCCCGGCAAAGACAGTTACCGACTACGCCACGCTGGCTGCCAGCAAACCTTGTTGGCCACAAAAAAACGCCACATGCTGTATTTCGAATACCCAGAAGAAGATCGTGGTGAACCCGAGTTAGCCGCTTGCTTAGCACAGCTTGATCATTCCAAGCTGGACATTGTGCTTGTTGAGGGGTTTCGTGATCAGTCGATTCCGAAAATTGAAATTCATCGCCCAAGCTATGGCAAACCTTTTTTACATTCGAACGACCCACACATTATTGCGATAGCAACCGATGCTGAAATCACCCCATCGCGCGCCTCTCTCCCTCTGCTCGATCTCAATAATACCGAGCAAATCGCACGTTTTATCATGCAGTGGATAAAACAAATAACCGATTAAGTCGCGAAAACATAACAGTGGCATACACAGATTGCGTGCTAAAGGGCATAAATACGCACGCTTCTGTTATTTTCCTGCTCCCCCCTATTCCCCCCTAACCTACGGCTGAAAATGTAGACACAAATCACGCTATTGTGTAATCTTCGCGCTTATTTTTCGCTTCTCATCACTATTATGAGACGAGTTTTGTGAGCTACGCCCTTTAGCTCATCCCAAAATTATTTTTCTCAGGCTGATGGATTTTCCACCAAGTCATCGCAGAATAGCAACATAACAACAAATAACCGACAAGTAAGAAGAGAGTACGAACCATGACTATTTTCACTCAATTCCATGATGCTATTGAAAGCAATGCTTTTAATGATTCTACGGATCATGTCTCTGATGCAGAAATTGCCCGACAAGCGCTAGTAAAAAAACTGCAGTTAGCAGGTGGCATCACATTGATTGAAGACTAATCTAGCAATCACTGAATATCATTAGGCGCTTTACCTTTTTATAACAAAGCGCCGTTCTACACCGACTCAATATAGCCGATTCAAACACACCGTCCTTGGTAAATTTCTATTAAACTCTGTTTTCCATCTAACACACTCAACTCAATCAAGGATTTACATCAAACCAAACAAGGTTTAAACAACCTTTCGCAAAGCAAATATCCGCCATTACACCACCAAGCCTCATCCTTACGGACCAATCTCCCCTACGTAAAAGCACACCCGTGGTATTACCCTCACAAAACTCGCTTTTACACACTGTTTTTAATAAAATGGTTTAATATAGACCGTAGATAGATTGTGATAGAAAACACTCCAACAAAGCTGTTGATTTAACAACAGCAAACAAAATTATCACTTCTTATTAAACAACAAACAAAGCACTAAACCACTACTAATAACATAGTGCTTCGACAGTAGATTGAATTATGTTTAACTTTGCTTGCTTCAAAAAGAACGATGAAACTGATACACAGCTTGTTACGCTTGAATCTAAACTCGCAGAACAACAGAATGCTAATTCTGAGTTAGAAAAAGAACTTATAAACCAGCAAAATACATTAAGTACTCAGCAGCAATCAAACGCGATGCAACGAGACTTCACAAATCAGCTGTTACATTCAGTCTCACCGTTGGAACATATCCGCGGCAACATCGCCAGTGCTGCTGAAAACCTTAAGCTTTACTTAGAACAACATGTCACAGAAAACCGAGACGGTATTGCTATCCTCAATGTGTTTCGCGAAACCTTAAATCAGCTCATTACACAAATAAATATGAGTGGTAATTCACTTGAAGCCTTAAAGAATAACTCTGAGGACATCGGTAAGTTTATCGTTACCATTAACAATGTATCTGAGCAAACCAATCTCTTGGCACTCAATGCCGCCATCGAAGCAGCACGAGCTGGCGAACATGGTCGTGGCTTTGCCGTGGTGGCTGATGAGGTCCGAAAATTAGCGCAAAACGCGAGTGAAGCCGCGAGTCAAATTCAAAACGTCGTCGGTGAGATAAGCAATAACACTCAATCTTGTAGCCAAAGCGCAGAGTTCATCGAAACGCAGTGCTCTCAGCTCCATAATGAAATTGAGGAGCTGGTCAACATTGTGACTTTACTGATTGAAAAATCCGACGAGCTTCATCAGCTAGTTGATGAAAGTTACTCATCGATTTTTCTACGCCTAGTACAAATTGATCATGTCGTTTGGAAAATTAATATTTACCAACGCATTCATAACCGTGATTTCGCTAACACTGATGTTGTCGATCATCATCAATGCCGCTTAGGGAATTGGTACTATCAAGGAAGTGGCAAGCAGCTATTTACAAGTTGCCGCTCATACCAATTATTAGAAAAGCCCCATGCTGATGTACATACTTACGGCAGAAAAGCACTAAAAGCATTTGCAGAAGGGAACGACAGTGAAGGCATGGCGTTTATGGCGAGCATGGAAACGGCAGCAGATACTGTGATTGCTTTGCTCAACGATTTAGAAGGCGAAATGGCTAAAGTGAAACAGCAATAGTCACGCTATTTCAGCACACAATAATAAGAGCCTGTATCTACAGGTTCTTCTTGGCAAGTAGTAGCGAATAGCGACTTTCATCGTAATGTCATAAATCAGTAAATTATTTGACATGAAATCAGTGTCAAATGTGCGACATAACAATACGCATATGACACTGGAGAAAGTCAATGACAACCCGAATGAGCCCTTTTGAACGCCGCGAAGACGATATTGACCCACGTAGCGAAACATCTCAGCTAACAAAAATGATCGATGCAAGCCTATCTCGACGTAAATTTCTCGGGGCTGCTTCAGTGATGACCGCTGGTGCATTCATGGCTGGTATGCCAGTTTCTGCTTTAGCGAGTGCAACAAAAGCGAATAGCAAGCTAATGGGCTTCTCTGCTGTACCTGTCAGTACCGATGACTCCATAGTGGTTCCAGAAGGCTACAATGCACAAGTGCTGATCCGCTGGGGTGACGGCCTTTTCCCGACTTCACCTAAGTTTGACCCAACGGGCAATGCACCCTCGTCACACCAAGAAGTGCAATTTGGTGATAACAACGATGGTATGACTTTTTTCCCACTGTCTAATGATCGCGGTGTACTTGCGGTTAATAATGAATACTGTAATAACGAGTACCTGTTTTCACATCAAGGCAAAAGCATGACCGCTGATGATGTGAAAAAATCCCAAGCAGCGCACGGTATTTCAATTTTTGAAGTCAAGCGAACAACAAACAATAACTGGCAGCTAGTTGTTGATTCAAAATACAATCGTCGTATTACAGCCAATACCGAAATGACCATTACAGGCCCTGCTGCAGGCCAACCAGATATGCGAACATCTGCAGATAAAAACGGTAAAAAAGCGTTGGGCACATTTGGTAACTGTGCAAATGGCTTTACCCCTTGGGGCACTTACTTAACCTGTGAAGAAAACTTCAATGGTTACTTTGGTACTAAGAGCGATATCAAGATTACCAAAGAACAAAAGCGTTACGGCTTAGGTAAAGAAGATTCAGGTTACGGCTGGTCACTGCACGATGAGCGCTTTGATGTGGCTAAAAACCCTAACGAAGCAAACCGCCACGGTTGGATTGTTGAAATCGACCCAATGGACCCAACGTCAACGCCAATGAAACGTACTGCGATGGGACGCTTCAAGCACGAGAATGTCGCAGTTGTTATTAACAAAGACGGTCACATTGTTGCCTACATGGGTGATGATGAGCGTGGCGAGCACCTTTATCGCTTTGTCTCTAAAAACAAATACGTAAAAGGAAACGATGCCGCGAACCGTCAACTTCTTGAAGAAGGCACAGTTTTCGTTGCTAAATTTAGTGCAGACGACGGGAAAATTGGCGGTACAGGCCAATGGATGGAATTAACCCATGGTAAGAATGGCCTAACAAAAGAAAATGGCTTCCCGAACCAAGAATACATCCACATGTACACGCGCCTAGCGGCTACTCAAGTTGGTGCAACCACAATGGATCGCCCTGAGTGGATTGCGGTACACCCAAATCAAGACTACGTATTCTGTACACTAACCAACAACAAAAACCGAGGCGTAAAAGAAGGTCAACCTGTTGGTGGCCCTAACCCACGCGAAGCGAACAATTACGGTCAGATCCTACGCTGGCGTCAAGTGAATGATGACCATGCTCACCCAACGTTTGCCTGGGATCTGTATGTTATGGCGGGTAACCCTGAAGTACACAAAGGCACTTTGTACGCAGGCAGTGATAACATCAACAATGACAATATGTTTAACAGCCCTGATGGTTTAGGTTTCGATGCCGATGGCCGTATGTGGATTCAAACTGACGGCAAATATTCAAATAAAGGCGACTATGCAGGCATGGGTAACAACTCCATGCTATGTGGTGACCCTAAAACAGGTGAAATTCGCCGTTTCTTAACGGGTCCAATCGCTTGTGAAATTACGGGCTTAACCTTCAGCCCAGACTACAAGACCATGTTTATTGGTGTGCAACACCCAGGTGAAGAACGAGAGCCATCACACTGGCCTGATGGTGGTAACAGCACGCCGCGCTCTTCACTGGTGATGATCACGAAAACAGATGGCGGTGTAATTGGTAGCTAATCGTAAAACCTGAATAAGTAGAAGCTGATGTGGTTTTAGGTCTGACTCTCACAGCTTAATCTAAAAAAGCCCCACTCTCGTAGACATGAGGATGGGGCTTTTCTGACCGTGAGAGCTTGCCGTAAACAGCAACACTGCTAACGTGAATACAACTAGCGTCAATCAATGCATGACAGCATTACTTTTGAGTCGCAACTTTCACTTCAGGTTGCCATACACGGTAAGACACATCTAAGTTTTCAGGCGCATATACCACAACAGGTAATTTGCTGTTGTAGCGGTATAGTTCGCTACGTGGTGCTCGAACGGTTTTCTCAACATTAGCCTTACCTTTCGGACACGCCATTAATGTGCCAACCATATTTTCAATATTGGCATCATAACGGTAATAAGGGTAACCCCAACCTTGAGCAACTTTACGCTCTAAAGCGCTTGGTAGCATGTAGTTGTTACAGTCAAGTTTTAACGTTTTGCTGATCACGATTTCAACTAAACGCTCTTCTTCGTTCGCTAATGGTTCCAGAATAAACACATGGCGGGTCATGCCTGCGCTAGCTTTCGGATAAGCCTTCATTTCTGATTGAACTTTAGCAATATGTGCCGTTTTCATATCATCACTATTATTCTGTGGAGCAGCACAGCCACTTAGTAATAATGCGGCTAATACCGCCGTTGTTAATGTGCGTTTCATTCGCTTTCTTCGTTGCCATTAATAATGGAAAATTTATGGCGGCAGACTACCATAAGACATTTTTTTGTCATACTAATACATCTATAACTTGCGGCTAACAATCAAGGTTAAGCAGACAAAAGCGCCGACTGCCGAAGTAATCATGCTGATTGGTAATTCTTGTGGCTGCAACAATGCTCTTGCACCTGCATCCGCCCATACAAGAAAAATAGCACCAAATAAAAAGCAAATTGGCAATTGATGTTGAATCCGATAAACCCCCAGCCTGTTCACAATATTAGGGATGATCAAGCCGACAAAACCAATCGTGCCCGTCCAAGCCACTAGGGTGGCAGTTAGCAACGCAACAATAGCAAATAAACCTTTACGGGTACGCTGAACGTTCACTCCCATTGAAGCAGCCAGTTCATCACCTGTCATCAACCGATCTATGCTTCTTTGCTGAGAATAAATCACCGCATAACAGCCCGCGACCACCAAGGCAATAATGGGCAAAATTGACCACTTAGCAAGGCCCAGTCCCCCCATTAACCAAAACAAGACGGATTGGGCGGTGCGTTGATCCCCAGAGAAAATCAAAAAGCCCGTTATAGCGGAAAACAAGCTATTTACGATTAAACCCGCTAATACCACCCGCTCGGGGTGCCATTGGTTTTGGCTTGTTAAAGTATGAAGCATTAACTGCGCAAGCATCGCACCACAAAAGGCAAAAACCGGTAAACTGAACATACCCATCACAGTAATATTGAGCACAATACACGCCACCGCCCCGCTTGATGCCCCTGCAGATAAACCAAACAGGAATGGGTCTGCCAGTGGATTGCGCGTTAACTTTTGCAGCACTAAGCCACATATAGCTAAACCGCCCCCCGTTAATATCGCCAATATAAGCCGAGGAAAACGCAACTCTGCGACAATCAACTCGATCCCATTTAACGACTCTCGATCTATCAAACCAACAAAAGCTGACAGAACATCATTAGCGGTTGTGGGTACAGCGCCAAGTAACGCACAGAGAAAAACAGAGACCGCTAAGCCAATAACAAGAAAGCAATATTGGAAAGTCATACTTAATGCGATTGTTTTTGCTGGTGCATTGCATTTATCTGAGCTGAAATTATCTCAACCGCATGAATATTAGCAGGGCCAGGCGTTAACGCTTCATAGCCTAATGTAATGATCTGATTATTTATCACCGCTGCTGTGTTTGCTACCGCGGGTATCGCTCTTAACTTCGCCATCACGTCTTGCGATGTCTGCTGATTATAATCAACCATAATGATTAAATCAGGGTTACGGGCAGCAACGATTTCCCACGGAATTGTTCCCCAGCTGGCTTCAATATCATCCGCAATGTTTTTACCACCTGCCGCTGATATTAACGCGGTTGGCATACCAAATTTCCCCGCAGTAAAGGGTTTATCATCACCAGAGTCATATACAAACACCTTCAAGGGCTTCACTTGCTTAGCCTTCTGCTCTATTTGAATTCGCTCTAATGTTTTTTTCCAATCTGCAATCACTTGATGTGCTTTATCTTCCACCTGAAAAATTTTGCCTAAGTTTGAAATATCGTTATAAAGCAGCGCAATATTGGCCGCTTGATTTTCCGCTGCCGCCCCTACATTTTTAGCTTTGTTTTGATGGATACAGGATTCACTCAAAATATACGTGGGAATATTAAAACGTGCTAATGATTGAGGTGTTACTTCTCCCCCCATGCGCATACCGTAATTCCAACCAGCAAAAAACATATCAGGGCTTTGTACTAAGATATTTTCTAATGTTGGACTTTTTGGGGAAATTTCATGGTAACGCTTTAGCAGCACTTGCGATCGTTCTGACGTTTTATACCAGCCACTAATACCGCTGATTGCTTTGATACGATCATCTAGCCCCAGCGTCAGCATCATCTCTGTCATATTAATATCGTGCACGATCACCTGTTTAGGGTTAGTGGGAAACGTAACGGGCTGTCCACAAACATCGACGGTTATACCTTGTGTATCCTTAGCAAAGGCAGAAGTCATCGTTAGGCACACTATTGCCAATAATAGTAAAACGCTTTTTTTCATTATTAACTCAAAATTGATAAGTAAATCGGGGGCAATCAGCCTTCGGATGACGGTCGGTTATCATGGTTAATCCAAAGACTGCCTGAATATTTTCGCTGGTCATAATGGCATTTGGCTTACCATGGCACACCAACTCCCCCTGCTTCATCATGTAAACGTAATCGCAGTAACGTGCGGCCAAATTAATGTCGTGTAAAACCAAAATACAGGTCTGGGGAAGTGTTTCGATGGTATCGAGCATGCAGAGTTGATTCGCCACATCCAAATGATTTGTTGGCTCATCAAGTAATAATATTTGCGGTTGCTGGGCCAGAGCTCGTGCTAGGTATATTTGTTGCCGCTCACCACCTGATAGCTGATCTAATTGGCTATCAGCCAAATGAAGCAGACCGAGTTGAGACAGTATATCGTCAACAGCTTTACGGGTAGGATTAGGACAAGCTAACTCAATAAAATAACGCGCAGAAAAGGCGAGTTCAGGGATATGTTGCGGCACTAACGCGAGATACTCTGCTAATTCTCGCCGTGACATCTGGTGAGCATCTTTTCCGTCAATAAAGTAACTGTGGCTCTTGGCTGGAATAAACTGCAACATGGCTTTGATGAAGCTTGATTTACCACAGCCGTTCGGGCCGAGTATTCCCACCTTCTGACCCTTATGCGCCATAAAGTGGGCAATATCCACCGACATCCTGGGTGATATGTCGGCGTGAAGTTGAACAATATCAAGCATGCAATTCCATTTAGCCAAGTAATTGATTCAACGTATTATAAATCATTCTTTCGCTTGCATAAATAACCTTATTATTTATACGTCATTTCACCATCGAGCCAGAAGTTATATTAGCCTAAGGCATATAGCGATTATATTCTCGCTCTAGTAAGATCAAAAAAGGCTCCTAAATACGTTAGGAGCCTATTGTAAGCTCAATCAAAAATGCATTACGCCGTAAATTACAAGCTCATGATCTTTTTGAACTCTTCATCTGTGTATTTTTTCTCGGTGCTTTTAGTCAGATCAGTCATCATTTTGTAGCGGATATCTGTTGCCATCGACAGCGTACGCTGCAACTGACCGTACGAGTAATCAGATGCCATATTTAACGCGGCTTGCTTATCTGATTTGTAGAGCGATTTTAGCGTCATATCCAAGCTGCTAACTTGCTTGTATAGCTTGGTTTCTTCTTTATCCCAGGTTGCTTTCAGCATCGGCAAGTATTTCTCTTGGTTGGCTGTTGCCAGTGCCGTTAAGCTGCGGAATTGCCAGTATGCCGATTGATCAGAATAAGTGTCTGTCCCTGTATGATACGCGACTGGGTACTCTTCTAGGCTGGTGTATAGCGGCACTAATACAGACTCAGACAGCACCCCAAAGCTCTGCCAGATCAAGCCTTGCAGTTCTGATGGCATATTCGGGCGCAATTGGATGATATGCGATTCAAGCTGGCGTTCAACCCGCATTGGACGTTCGCCCTTCTCTTCCAATTGCGTGCCTTCGTACGTTGCGCCTAAGACATTTGCTACATCAGCAACCGAGATTTTTTGATCTGGTTTCAAGAACAGCGGGTACTGTGCTTGGCGAGTTGCTTGTTGTTTAGAGGCAGACAGCATTTCTTGCCCTAGCCACTCACGGTCAATATTGTAAACATCACCAATTACACCAAATGCCTTAGCAAAGTTAAATGACTTCGCGTTCGGTTTTTCGAGTAATTTATGTTGTTTAACAAATTTCATTAGGTCTTGAGAATGCAGTACATTTTTGCTGTTTAGATCAACACCATGAACACGTAAGCCATTTGCTATCATCGCATAGCTGTCATCAGGCACTTTTACCGCAATCCAGTGGTGACCAGAACCAATCTCTACGAGCCATGCTTCATTAACATCCGCAATATATAGGCTGTTACCTTCACCAGCACCATATTGCTCAATGTATTTACCCAGTAGCTCAACCCCTTCTTTTGCTGTTTTCACTTGAGGCAAAATCAGTGTTGGGATCACAGCTTCAATAATGCCATTCTCAACTAACGGATCCGCTTTTTTCGCATTGTCATTCACTTCAGCACTGGTTGTTGCTGATACAGCCACGTTATATTCGTTAATACCACGCTCTTCGTAATACTTACCTTGGCTATCAACCGTATGTGCATCCCAATCAGGAATGGCAGAATATGCATAAAATTGCTTTGGCATAGGGACAACTAGGCCATTGCCTAATTTCCACTCTCCAGCTTCATTTTTCTGTGCTGAACGGTGCGTTAAATGCTTGTTCCAGTTATTAATACCAAAATCTTCATTACGCGCAATCATAATGCTGCCATCAACTGACGCGCCTTTACCGACAATAAGCCCAGTACAGGCATTCGCGCTCAGACTAACCGCAGATAGAATTGCCGCCGACAGCAAGGTTACAGACATCTTTTTCATCGTATCTCTCCATGATGGATAATTTGTTTGAATTTTTATTCAACCTACATGAAATAAATGCTTATTTATAGTGATTATGTGGTTATTTATTTCAAAAGCAGTGTATCCACCTATTAGAGTGATTTTTGTTCAACAGATCACGCCATTAATAATTCCATCAACAGAATAATAAAAATAAGGGCTGGATCGCGTTATACGATCCAGCCCTTATTTGCCTGCTAAATATTCGCCACAGAGCTAATACTCAGCCATGATAACGCAGGTAAGTATGTTCTTGTTTACTCGTCTGGTGCGAATACCGCTTTCAGCTCAGTGATCGACCCTGCGAATGTATCGGCTAACTCATCTAATGAAAGCAGTGTAAGCGAGCCTGATTTACCTACTTTTTCAAAATATAGGCAGTGCTTATATAGCCGCATTAACCCCATAGTGCCTGCTGCACCTTTTAAGTTATGCGCAAGGCTTGTGACCAGTGCAGCGTCATTTGCTTTAAACGCATCTTCCAATTTACTGTGTGTTTCACTCGATGAATCAGTAAAGAGATGAATAAGGCGCTTCACTTGCACTTCACCCAATACTTTCAAATCACTTCCGAGTACTTTGCTATCTAACCATTGAGCATCCGCAATGGCGGCGTAATCATCTGCAATATCATTCGCGTCAGGCATATTTATCTCTTGGTTTAAAATTACATGATTAGGCACAGCTGCCGTCATCGCTTCACTATGAACGGCATCGTTCAGTGCATGACGATGCTGGTTACAGCCATGCTCTTTAATATTTAGAGCTGGATTCACCCGCGTAGATCCAGGCAAGACTTGATGTAGTATCTCTCGTAGTTCTTTCTCGACGATTGGTTTTGGCAAGAAGCCAGCAAAACCCGCGGCTAAATACCCTTCAACCTCTTCACGAAAAACATGCGCAGAGAAAGCGACCATAGGTGTTACTTTCGATGTAATCCCCGTCACTAACGTATCGCTACCATGCTGTGCTTCTTTATTGCTAGCTTCAATATGACGCATTCGCGCCAGTAAGGTAACGCCATCGGTATCAGGTAGATTAATATCTAAAAAGACCAAATCGAACTGTTGCTGATGATAAATAGTTTCCGCCTGTTTACCATCCATCGCGGTCACAACACTGTGCCCAAGCCGTGTTAAGAAGCCTTCAGCAACCATGCTGTTTACCGGGTTATCTTCAACCAATAACACATGTGCTGGCTGTACATTTTGCTGCTGGTATAACTCGCAATCACTTTCTTCTCCCTCTTCTAGTGGGATCGAAAACCAAAAACAGCTACCAACCGATACCGTAGAATCGGCGCCAATTTCACCGTCCATCGCTTCAACAATACGTTTACTGATGGCTAAGCCAAGCCCTGTTCCACCTACCGTTTTTCGTCCATCTTCTGCTTGGTGAAATGCGGTAAATAAACCGTCTTGCTCTTGCTCTGCAATACCGACACCAGAGTCTTGTACTTGAAACATCACTTCATCAGGCATGTCAGGGTGCATGCCCACATTAACGCTCACTTGACCTTGGTGGGTAAACTTAATCGCATTACCAACCAAATTAACAAGCACTTGGCGAATGCGAGTGACATCCCCCACCCAATGATCATTCATGTAGTTATCAACATGCGTCACTAAACGGATTTTTTTTGTACGAGCACGGTGTTCTAGCAGGTTATTAACATCTGACAACAGCTCACACAACGAGAAATCACTCAGACGAATGTCCAAATGACCCGCTTCAATTTTAGAGTAATCCAGCACGTCATTAAGAATATCCAACAAGTTTTCACCGCTGCGGTTAATCACGGCAAGGTACTTAGACTGTTTATCATCAAGGCCAGTATCGGCTAGTAATGACGCCGTACCTAAGACACCATTCATGGGGGTGCGGATCTCATGGCTCATGGTGGCAAGAAAAGCTGATTTTGCACGGTTGGCTTTTTCGGCTTCTATCCGCGCTTTAGCATGGTTGTCTACTTCTTGATTCAGCTTCGCATTTGTTTTCTCTAGCTCACCGGTCCGTTTTGCAACCAAACGCTCAAGGCTCGTTTTATGTTGTTGCAATTCAAAACGAATCTTTGATTCCACTTGAGCAAGGCGATGACGCTCGTAAGCGGTGTCACGCGCAACCATAATCGCCCGTCCCATTTCAGCTAGCTCATCATCGCCTGTTACCCTTAGCTTGATATCTAAGTCACCACGCGCTAGCGACAATAGTGCTTGGTTATATTCATTCATACGGCGAATCACTTTGGCATACACAAAGCGCCACATGATCAATACGAGAGCCAACATACCAATAGCTGAAATACCGATTAAGCTATTGCGGGCGGCGGTTAACGTCTTATCAACTGTGGTTACGGCTTGTACCGTATTATGATTTGCCGTTGTAATAATATCGTCAACGGTACTGTTCACTTGTTGAAATAAAGCCAAGTTCTGCTGAGCCATTCGCTCTACATCTTGCTTAGCTTTCAGTAACAGATGTAAATTTTCAAATAACAACTCACCTTCATCTAAGGTCGCTGCGAGTTTGGTCAATTGCACTGAGCGGCTTGGATCTTCTACGGATTTAACGCGATTCTGAATAACCTTCGCTGCATGACTAAAGCGTTTTTGTTGAACATTTAGCCCTGCAGGATCATCTAATCGCATCGAATCATCAAGCATATTAATCACTTGCAAAGATAAAAATCGCAACTCAAAAAGGCGCTCAGTTAAATCCATGTCGACTTCAACTAAACTATCAAGCGCTTTGTAAACATCATTCGTCTTTTCTTTCGCAATCAAATCGTAAATACGGGATACATTAGCGACTGCAATGGTGTTGGCATTTGACACTTGTGATTGTGACAATGCATCAATTTGTGAGGTCGCCGAACTCATTTTATTATTTAATTGATCAACCAGTTCTTGGAGCTCTATTTGACGACCGACCAACAAGCCCAGCATCGCAAGATTTTCGACAATTTTTTTAATATTGTCATCCAAGCGAGTCATCAATTCTGGCTCAAAAGAAAAACGTTCTAGCGCACTGAGGCTTCGTTTTAATGATTCCATGTGAATGGTTAACGCGCGACCTTGCCTAATACGATCTTGCTCATCTTTCGCTTGGGCTAAAACTTGAGCTGAGAAAATGATGCGGGTACTGAGATCAGAAAGCTGACGTGCTTCCACCAGCGCAGGAACAGCAGAATTAATTACTGTTCGCTCTGTTTTGGCTACAAACGAAAAACCAGCCACACCAATTAATACAGCAATAATCATCAACCCCGCCATTGCAGAGAAGGCCCAGAGGAGTTTTTGACCAATACCGTTTCGAGTGAACGCCATATGACTAACCACTTATCTTTCAATGTGCAATTATGGCGCTGACGCCATAGAATAGAGATATACTATTTTGCCAGTGATTTAGGCCTAGATGCTATCTACCATGCGAAAAATACCGTTAATATCCCTATTGTTTCTGTTTATTTCCTTCTCTTTGGGGGTAAAAACCGTTTATGCGCGTGAAGTGCTTAGTCATACACCACCATTTTCACCTGATGCCATTAGTGTTGCTATCGACTACCAGCCACTGACTCGCGCGCTAAAACCGTGGAAAATATGTGCGGTTTACCCTCATCTTAAAGATTCTTACTGGCTGTCGATTAACTATGGCATGGTTCAGCAAGCCAAACAGTTAGGTATTGAACTCAATGTTTTTGAGGCCGGTGGATACCCACAATTACAAAAACAACAAAGCCAGCTAACTGCCTGCAAAAAATGGCAAGCCGATGCCATTATTTTAGGCACGGTCGATCGCGATGCATATAACGGTATTCTATCTGGCCTGACGGGTGATATTCCGGTATTTGCCATGACTAACGACCTTGATTTTACCGACCCTAATATCCGTAAAACAATCAAGGCACGTGTGGGGGTTGATTGGTATTACATGGGTAAACAAGCCGGTGACTTTTTAGCAAAACGCCACCCAAAAGGCAGTGGCAAAGTTAAAGTTGCTTGGTTACCAGGGCCAAAACGTCGCGGCGGTACTAAACCCGTTTCTGACGGTTTTAACGATGCTGTTTTTGGCTCAGACATCGAGGTGGTAACGACATTATGGGCAGATAACAGTAAAGAACTTCAACGCGATCTGATCCAGCAGCTTTTTGATAACCACGCTGACATTGATTATATCGTTGGCGGCGCCGTGGCAGCCGAAGTCGCCATCAGTGAATTACGTACCAACAATAAAACCGACAAGATTAAGATTGTATCAACCTATCTCAGCCATGGCGTATACCGTGGGCTGCTGCGTGAAAAGATTCTATTTTCACCAACGGATAAAATGGCGCAACAAGCAAAACTCTCTGTCGACCAAGCAGTACGTTATTTAGAAGGTAAACCAAGTAATATTGACCTTGCACCTAAAATTGAAGCATTAACTCCCAATCACCTGCCTGAGGATACGATTACCAATTCGTTATCACCTGCAGAGTTTCGCCCTGTATTTCATGTGTCAGATCACCAAATTAAACGGTGATCTCATTCATGCTCATCCTAATCGACAAAAATATATTACAAGTTCATGATTCTTGAGTATTTGCCTTGTAGGAAGAGAGGACGCTCTGGTATTAATACCCTGCTATATCATTAGATATATCAACAATTGGCTAGAGAAGTAATCGTTCATACCTAACATATAACAATAATAGGTGAAATGATTCCGTCACAGAAAGGAACTAGGTGCATTTATGCAAATAACAACACGCACTATGCAACGTCGCAAGAACATCGCTTTGGTCGCTCACGATAACTACAAAAAGCACTTATTGCGTTGGGCTACAGAGCACAAAGATAAACTTTGTGAGCATAATTTGTTTGCAACTGGCACCACAGGCTACATGATTTCAAAGGAAGTCGAGCTAGAGGTAAAATGTATGATCAGCGGCCCTATGGGTGGTGATCAACAATTAGGCGCCATGATTTCAGAAGGGCAAATTGATCTAATGATTTTCTTCTGGGACCCATTAAATGCCGTACCACACGATCCTGATGTCAAAGCATTATTACGTATCGCTGGTGTTTGGAACGTACCTGTTGCGACTAATCGTGCCAGTGCCAACTTTCTAATCACGTCACCGCTACTTGATAATGAAGTGGAAATTGAAATTCCTGATTATGCCGCTTATCTTGCTGAGCGTGTAAGTTAACCACTGCAGCGGTTAATCATAAAGAGTAAATACTCAAAAGCCTTCTCTTGCTGATGCAATGAGAAGGCTTTTTTCTTTTATCTTGTCTGTATTGCTAGCGCGTTAACTTGCTTTTTTAGTACGCTTAATTTTATTCAGCACCGAATAACTGTCATCTATCAATTCTTGTACAAACGGTGATACTTTGTCTTGATCCGCACAAACCCACACATGCTTCTTCGCACGTGTTAATGCCACATAAAACAAACGGCGTTCTTCTGCATCACTAAAAGCTTCATTGCGCGCTTGCAAACAAGCTGCTAAACCCGTCTCACGATCTGGCGCGGGGAAGATCCCCTTGTTCACATCAATAATAAACACGTAATCAGCTTCACGCCCTTTACTGGCATGACAGGTCATAAATTGAATGTTCAGTTGTGGCCATTTTTCTTGCCAACGACTCAAGTGCTCAGGACGTTGATTATTATTACGGCCAAGCAATAAAACAGAGACTGGCTTTTCATGTTGACTGGCCAACTGTACCAATTCTTGTTCTAGCAAATCTTGGCATAACAGGGTCACCGCTTTGCGCTTTTGCTTTTTAAAGCTGGTGAGTGATTTAGCTACTTGCTCTGGGTTTTGCTGGATAAAGGTATTCGCGACTTCACCAATCATACTGTTAAAGCGATACGTCGTTTCTAACTGCGTAATATGGCAATCACCAAAACGCTCTTCAAAGCCCGTTGTCAGGTTCACATCTGCACCCGCAAAACGGTAAATGGCCTGCCAATCATCTCCGACAGCAAACAAAGTCGCGTTACCAGCCCGTTCCACATCGCTTTTACACAAGGCTTCAATTAACGCTAACCTGTGAGGTGAAATATCTTGGTATTCATCTACCATGATAAATTTCCAATGCGGTACAAACTTTCCGTCTGCCACATATTCAGTTGCCAGCTGGATCATGGTATTAAAATCGATTTCTTTGTTGGTTTTCAAATGCTGTTCATAGGCCCGAAAACATGGCCAAAGCAGTGACAGTTCTGATTTCATTCTGCCATGAGACGCTTCTTTATCACTTAGCTCAATCGTCTCGATTAATTCGGTTTTCTTTACACCACTACGCTGGCCGAGTAACTCAATATGTCGCCATACCCAAGCGATCAGCTGCTCATTACTCGCCTGTTGCTCTAATGAATTATCAGCTTTAAAGCCGGGAATACGCCACTGGGTTAAGTGCTTTTGCCAACGTTTACTTGATGCGGCATTTTGCCACTGGCTTTTTAGCATTGCGCCAATCCATGCTGCGCGTGCTTTGTCATCCAAGGCTAAGGGAGAAAGATTGGGACGCTCACCTTCCACAGCTTGAATGATTTGCGTACCTAAGCTGTGAAATGTCGCAACCTTGATGGCATTATTCACTTTGGTACTTAGGCGTTCACGCATTTCATCTGCGGCTTTACGGCCAAATGCCAGCATCAAAATATCTTCAGGATGCGCTTGCTGATCGGCAATTAAATAACCAGCACGCGCCACCAACACACTGGTTTTGCCTGTTCCTGCTCCCGCTAGAACAAGATTATGATCTTGGTTAATCAGTACAGCTTCACGTTGCGAGGGGTTTAGCGGCGAAGACTCAAATTGATCGAACCACGACGACCATTTTTCAGATTCCGATTCAAGCCATTCGCTGTTAGTTTGCACCACCCACTCTTGGTTATCGTCTAACCAAGGCGCGATAGTTTCAAGTGCATGTGGACGAAATGCCGTCGCCAATTCAGAGGTGAGTTCGGTCTCTGCAAGTTGCTCATTCAAAGACTGATGCAAAGCAATATGTGCTGAACGACGTAAGTAGCCTTTTTGTTCCGTGAAAGACTGAATTTGGGTCATCATTTGGGGAATTGCAGCATCTAATTTATCAACGCGATTATGTGCCCACTGGCGGTAAGCATTCAGTAGATAATTAGCGAACACTTTACAATGGCGCCACGGTAGACCATGTACTGTCCAGCAGTATTGTTGATCAGCTGACGTTAATTCTAATGACCCCCACATCACACCACGGTGAACAGTAATGGCGCCATCCCACTCGTCAAAAGGAAGCATTTCTGTTTCAGTTTGGCTATCAAGAATCAGGCTATTTTCTTGCAATTCGATACTGTAAAAGTCGCCTTGTACTAACCATTGGGCAAACCAGTTGGCACTTAATCTCATCCTGTCCTCTGAAACACTGAGTCATTACACGCACTGCGTGATATTTCACATCCAGTATTTAATACTAGCTGTTGGGTTTAAAACGGAACTAGAGATTACCAAGAACTCAGACTTCACCATAGCCTTCTGACCTAAAATTGACGAAATACCTCATATCACCCACCAAATACTTTCATTTTCTATGCGGTTTTTATGCTGAAGAAAAGCAAAAAGCCCCTATATTTGATATATTTGTCCTCTTCATCGACTCCACGTTTAGTCGCGCGATGAATTGTTGTGTAACCTTTCTTCATTACGAATAAGAACTCATCAAAACCATGCAGAACAGCCGCTTCAAACTAACATTAGGCCGCTATTGGGCTAACGACCGTATCAACTACAGCATTCGCGTCTTTATTGCACTCGTTGGTGTGGCGTTACCGTGCTGGTATTGGGAAGCAACCACGGCAGTTACCCCGTTAGTGCTTGGTATTATTGCATCTGCATTAGCCGAAACGGATGATAACCTCAGAGGTCGCATCAAAGCGCAAAGCATGACGCTGGTGTGTTTTTTGGTCGCTTCGCTTTCTATTGAGTTACTGTTCGATACCCCATGGCTGTTTGCAATAGGCTTATTCGTTTCAACCTTTGGTTTCATCATGCTAGGGGCAATGGGGGCTCGTTACGCAAGTATTGCTTTTGCTTCGCTACTATTGGCGGTATATACCATGCTAGGCGCTGAAAACAGCCCTAACCTTTGGTATCAACCCACATTACTGATTGCAGGTGCAAGCTGGTACGGCATGCTGTCGCTGACATGGCAATTACTGTGGCCTAACCAACCCGTACAGCAAAGTTTGGCAGGGGTATTTAATGAATTTGCCCACTATTTAGACAGTAAAAGTAAGCTCTTTGAACCAGTCTTAGACATGGTTCCTCAGCCACTACGCCTTGAAGCTGCCAGTAAAAATGCCCGTGTTGTTACAGCTTTAAATAATGCCAAAGCCACACTGCTGCACCGTGCCCGTCGTGGTCAGCCGAACCAAACCGGCGATAAATTCTTAAAGATCTACTTTTTGGCGCAAGACATTCACGAACGCGCCAGCTCATCCCATTATCGCTACCAAGATCTCGCTGCGGCGTTTCATCGCAGTGACGTACTGTTTCGCTTCCAACGCTTGCTTACATCGCAAGCCAATGCCTGTCGTGAAATATCGCAAGCTTTATCCATGGGAAAACAGTATCGACATGGCGCGGAAAGCGTACGTGCTTTGGACGAACTGCAAGAGTCATTGAATTATCTTAAAGCGCAGAAAAATCCTGAGTGGCGAGTATTTCTGAGCCAACTGGAATACCTGTTTAACAACCTTGCGACGGTTGAACGCCAGTTATCAAATGTCAGTAACCCTGACGTGGCTCAGACAGGTGATGATATTGAATTGGCTGACACCGAAGCGCGCAGCATGAAAGAGTTATGGCAGCGTTTTATCGGCCAATTTACGCCAGATTCAATCTTATTTCGTCATGCCCTGCGGATGGCTATCGCACTCGTAGTTGGTTATGGCTGTATTCAAGCATTAGATCTTGAACGTGGTTACTGGATATTGTTAACCACGCTCTTTGTTTGCCAACCCAATTACAGTGCCACTCGCCAAAAACTGGTACAGCGAGTTGCGGGGACATTAGCAGGCTTGCTCGTTGGTATTCCGCTGCTCTATTTATTCCCAGGACAAGAAGGACAACTGGTACTCATGGTACTGGCTGGCGTGCTTTTCTTTGCTTTTCGGACTGTTCGTTACGGTTTAGCGACAACCTTTATCACCTTACTTGTTCTCTTTTGTTTCAACCAACTGGGTGAAGGGTTTGCGGTAATTCTGCCTCGCTTGGGCGATACTTTACTTGGCTGTTTGCTGGCGGTATTGGCGGTGAGTTATATCCTGCCCGACTGGCAAGCGAATCGACTACATAATGTAATGTCGTCGGCGATCACCGCTAATCGCGATTATCTAGGTCAAATCATCGGCCAATATCGAATTGGTAAAAAAGACAGTTTGCAGTACCGTGTGTCTCGACGCGATGCTCACAATACCGATGCACAACTTAGCACTGCTATCAGTAATATGCTGGCAGAACCCGGACGCTACCGCATGGCAACCGATGAGTGTTTTCGCTTCTTAACGCTAAACCATGCCATGTTGAGCTACATTTCGGCATTAGGTGCACATAGAACCCGTTTAGATGAAGAATATACCCATCAACTAGTGGCACAAGCTCACCGTTATATTCACTCTCAGCTAGATTGCTTATCTACCCAACTGGCAGGTAATGTCTGCGCGGCAGCACCAGAATGCGACAATGAGTTAGAACAACGTTTAGGACAGTGGCGTGATGAGGACTGTACCTCTGCACGTATGGTGTTACAGCAATTACACTTAATCCATCGTATGCTGCCCGAGCTACACTCATTGGCAAATAAGTTAGCTGCACGTACAACCAAGCCAGTGAAAGAAAAAATATCAAACGCTAAAACACTGACTAAAGACAACCAGCAAAAATAAGCCGGAATTTATTTCGCTTAGTAATTAGAAAAGCCAGTAAGCATTACTTACTGGCTTCATAATATTGAGGGTTCTCGCCCCGGAAAAAGTCCACTTAATCAGCATTATTTTCAATTTCTAATTCACTGATTGTTTGTTTAAGCCAGCTAATCGCAGGGCCTGCAGGCACAAGCTTCGAGCTCATTAGTTCAAGGTAAATCGCTTCGGTACTGATCCCAAAATCAATCTCTTCAAGCTCAACTAACTCGCCACTTTTGAGCTGATTTTCCACACAAATCATAGGCAGTGCTGCCCAACCTAATCCCTTTATCACCCCTGAAATCAAATCGCTAACGCTATCAAACTCCCAGCGATTCACACTGATGATCGCAGAATCAAACGATTTATTAACTGGTAATAATAGTTGTCGCTGTGAACATAAGTCATCGTAAGCAACTTCTTCGCCTGCGAGTGGATGTTGAGGTGAAATGACGACTGTGGTCGCGACAGATTTCAATGTATAACTGTAATAATCCACATTATCTTTAAAATCCCAAAAGCCAATACCAAGATCTAACGTGCCATTAATAACAGATTGGCGAAGTAACTTGGAATCCATATTAACGACATTAAGCCTAACATCGGGGAAGTTCCTGGCAAAACGACCTAAAAGCTCAGGCATAACAAAATGGCTAATACACCCTTCAACCCCTATCGTAACCTGATCTTCCACCTGTTTATGGAGACTTGCCACTTTACGCTCCATATCATTGCTTAAATCAACAATACGCTTGGCATAATCATATAAAGTGACCCCCTCGTCAGTTAATGCTGGGTAACGTCCAGAACGGTCAAATAAACGAATATTAAAATCGATTTCAAGGTTGGCGATTAGCTGGCTAATGGCGGCGGGAGTTTTACTCACAAGCCGTGCTGCGGCGCTAAATGATCCTGTTTCTGCGGCAGCTACAAATGCACTAAGTTGCTCAAGATTCATCAAGTTACCCTATAAATGCTCAAATATTCACCATGAATATTCATGGTAACGTACTCATTAAGATTAGTACGCCTCTGCGGATATTTTTGACAAAAAACTAACACGAAAGATTTCGCTAACCCGCTGAACAAAAAGGTCAATCTCAATTGCTCGTTACTTATCTTTACTGGTTAGCCAATTAATCCAATTTGAATGCTTGTTGATTAAATAGCTGGGTAATGATGTCTTCACTTGTCGCTCCGCTTGCAAGCCCTAAGTCAGATAGCCCCACACTCGACAAGTTAATCACCTGAGTTCCGCCACCACTGGTATTCACATCTAGACTTAGGGCACTGTCATCTCCACTCGCAGTAATGCTCGCTAATAGATCATCAAGCCCGAGTCCATCACTATTTTGATCATCCAAGATCTGGGATATATCAAGTTGATCACTAGTCAATTCAAAATCAGTGACCTCGTCGGTATGCGCGGCAATATCCTCACTGCGCCATAAGAATAAATCATCGCCACTGCCGCCTGTTAAGATGTCATCACCCAAACCACCAATCAGGATATCGTTACCACCAGCCGCCTCTAAAATATCATTACCACTGCCACCTGTGAGCGTTTCAGGATTATCGCCACCTAGCACCACGTTTCCATCGGGTGACGCCGTCACCCCAACCGCTAAGTCATCACTGGCTTCCACCGTGATATTGAGATCAATCGTATTCACCGAGACTTCAGTCTCTCCACCAACGCTTGATTGTGCTTGTACTGACAGTGCTGTTGACCCAGCACTGAGGCCACTTATATGCAAATCTGTCAGCTCCACAGGTGTTAATCGTGTACTGTTCGCATCAATAGGAATGCCAAGAGGTGTACCACTGCTGTCCACCAGCACACCGCCATTTAAGCCACTCACCACAATAGTGAGTTCATCAAGAACAGGATTCGCCACGGCGGCCATTAAGCCTAGCAGCGGGATCAAGGTGGCAGTCGCCGCAGTTATCGTTGCTGTTTGTGGACGATTTAATGTGAGTGTCGGAATATCGGGTTTAGGTTGGACGGTAATATCAACCGTTTTAGTATCTGTCAGTGGTCCTGGAGTCCCTGTATTTCCGTTGTCGTTGGTGAATACCGTCAGCGTGTCATTGCCATGAAAATCTGGATTACCTTGGTAGCTTAAGCCCACAGCAAGCGCAGTATTAATAGCATCAATTTGCCCTGTAATCTGGAGTGATCCTGTTCCCTGCCCTGTGACAATAATATCAGTGGTATCGAGTAAGGTGAGCAAGCCATTGTTCACATTCAATGCCACGGCTATGTCACCATTATTCTCCCGAGCATCCACGTCGGTGATAACAATGTTTGAGATGGTCAGGGGAAGATCTTCGTCAGCTGACAACGGTCCTGTGGGTACGACATTAATGGGCGCATCGTTTTCAGCCGTCACATTCAGGGTTAGAGTTTGATTGGTTGCCAAGCTATCTTCAGCTACAACGCCGTTATCTACGCCGCGAATATTGACCTCCAGTACAATTTCGCCGTTGGCATTGACTGGGTTAAACACCAAGCTATCGAGCTGGGTCGTCGTAATTTCAAACTGCCACACACCACCGCCAAGGTTAACTGCTGTTCCGTCGGTCGGTACTTCAAAGGTACTGGAATCAGGCACATTCGATATGGTCACCAATAGCGACTCTGGTGGATTCTCTGTGACATTACTCACTGGCGGATTGACACTGTCTTGCTTGTCTCGCGCTTCTACATTGAGCTCAAGGGTAATGCTGGCGCTCTCTGTTCCTTGATAAGTTGTGGTGATGTCGCTATCGACTCGATCCCCAACAGGTGTCACTGTGACATTCACGGTTGTGTTTTTCTCGGCAACCTCACTTAATAAATCGTCTTTGGTAAAAACCGTGATCCCTAGTTCAACATCGCCACTAAAGTCTTTAGGTGGGATCAGATTAATCCCCGATAAATCAAAACTAGTGCTATTGGCGGGAACCGTCACCTTCCATTCGCCATCGCCTAAATTACGGGCAGGAGAGCCAATCAGGAAGCCATCAGGTACATTGGTTATGAGCACAGACACCATAGATTCAGAGCCATCAATATCATCAAGCTGAAAAGCCACTGCGCCCAAGGATATGCCACCCGCTTGTTCTTCTTCACCAACAATAACTTGGTCTGTACCGCTGAATTGAACGTCATCATTTACGGGGATAACATCAAACTGAATACTGGTTATGACATTGCCAGAATCAGAAGCTGTTGCTGGCGTCGTTAAGTCATAAGTCACATTATCAATGACAACAGCATCAACGGAGACACTGACAGGGCCACTATAGTCTTCAAAGGGTTGGAACTGAATGGCATCCAACTCACTGCTACTGACAGTGATCGATTGGGTCGGGGTTACAGTGCCATCAGGATTGGTCACCAAAAATGCCCCGAGGGCTGCATCTACCGACAGTGTCGCTTGCTCAACGCTTTCCAAGCCTTCATCTAGGCTGGTGCTTATATCCGCCAAGGTGGCCGCTAACGCTAGCGTGATAATGCCATCTTCATAAGCACCATCCGTTAAGATAACTTCAGGGTTCCCGGTCTCACTAATCGGTTGTTTATCTGCATCGAGCCCTGCCGTTTGCACCACATTAATATCAAATTCGGGGTTACCTTCATTCGGCACATCAACAATGGGGGCGACGCGTACTTGCAAGGTCAGATTCTCGGTATTCACGTCTCCGCTGGTGATATCGGTCGTCACCAAACGGACAGGGAAATCAAAATCACCGGCAAAATCTTCCGCTAAAGTTAATGTCACGCTCGTTAATATGACTTCGCCTGTTGCTGGATCAACTGGCACCTGAATAACGTACTCACCATTAACAAAGTCAAATTCAGTGCCACCAATAGTGACACCACTTGGTAGATCACTGGCTTGAATAACCAATGAGAAAACATCGCTAGTTTGATTACCATCAACGGCAACCGACACAATATTGCCAAGCTGAACACCCAGATCAACGGTGCGATCTTCATCACCCGTGATCACGCCATTGTTAACTACAATTGTGCCCGCTTGATTAGTATTTACCGAAGTGTTCGGCGAGAAGTCTAAGGTAAGCACATCATCAAATCGTACCCGTGAGCTGGTATCACCTTCAGGTATACCTGTTGCAGCGTTACTGTCCCCTTGGTCTTGCACTTGGCCGCTAATGGTTAAATCAAATGTGCCTGTATAGCCACTCGGGGCAACAATCTGAATGTTATTGAGCTGGCTTTCTGGCACAACCCAATTCCCTTCCCCATCATGGAAGCCACCCACCACCACAAAACCTTCAGGTAACGGGTCACCATTGCTGTCCGTTGTGGGGAAACTGATCACCACTTTTCGCACGATTTCATCGCTAGAATCTTGCGGTGTGGGGGCGTCGTTTTCAACAAAATTGAGCTGACCTTGCGAGTTAGCACCGTTACTTAAATCAATGACGCCTTGGTCGCTACTTTGCAAACTGCTGACCGCAGTACCTGTACTATCTTCAACTTGTAATACGCCATCAGGCTCAACAACCGCACGAATATCGACCACTAAACTACCGATGATCTCTTTGGTGGCTGTCGGCTCACCATCAAGATCGGTTTGCTCTATGACTAAACGGGTTGTGAGCGTTAAATCGCGATCTGAATCTTGTGGCGCTTGCAGCTGTAGCTGACCGCCTGATTGTAGCGTGCTAATTTGTGCCGACGTCAGCACAATCTCGCCACCAGCTTGTGGTACTAACACCAAACCATCTATCAACAAGGTGTAATCACTCGGGATAGCATCAATACTGAAGCCAACAATCTCTTCCTGATTATCAATAAAGCCTTCATCCGCCGTTGGCTGCCAATCAATATTGATTGTGGTATCTTCAAGCGCACCGTTTGAGGTGGTTTTAGTAAAATCCACGGCATCTATCACTGGCGCAATATTGATTTTAATGGTGCCTTCCGATGTTAACTGATCACCATCATCTTCTGTTGTCACCAAAGTCGCTTTGAGTTCAATATCTGCCGTGCTGTGCAATGGCGGAACAACACTAATACTCTGCAACGATAATAAATTCACCTCGTACATCGGATTACCACTAGCGTCATTACCGACAAAGGTGAGGGTTTGCGGATTACCTGTCGCGTCAAATATCTGCACACCAGCAGGGATATTGGAGATAACGAGGGTTACAGTTTCTGAATTATCACTCGGTTGTTTTAACGCGTCTTCTCCCGAGACAATATCGAAATTCAGTGTCGCGGTGCTATCTTCTAAAATTAAGGTTTCCACCCCGAGTTCTGTTGGTAACTTCTGCCAATCACCCGGGTCGAGGCTACCATCAGGATCGTCAACCACCACAAAATCAGGTACATCGGCAACGCCTGTTAACGCCACTTCGAGTTGCGTCGCTGGGGTGATAAGCACATCCTGCACGGTTTGGGTATTACCCGCAGCATCTGTAATCACCGCGGTATCGACGACTTTCCCTTCAATGGTCAATTCAAAATCTAGGTTACTTTCTGGTGTCGGTTGAAAAGTCAGTTGGCTGAGTTGATCAATGGGCACTTCATATTTACCATCGGCATCTGGGGTTTGCTCGACATCATCGATAAATACCTTACTGGCAACAGGCAACCCCGATACCAGAATAAATCGCGCTTCAGAGCCATCGGTATCATCTGTATCTGATAAGGTGATGAAGTTGCCCAATGCAATACGAACATCTTCGTCAGATTCTATTCGCGTCACTTTAAGCACTGCGCTATCCGCGACAGGTAACACATTCACTACTAATTCAATCGCCACTGAATCCGCATTTTGTACATCGAACACTGCGAGCTCTTCACTTTGCGCGACGGCTGTTAGTCGAATATCACCACTATAGTTATCGTTTGGGTTAACCTGCACCGAATCAATATTCGCGGCGGCAATTCGCCATTGATTGGCTCCAACACTGGCTAATCCATTACCCACCAAAGTACCGTTTATTGTTCCGTTACTGTCTGGTTGAATTTCGATAATATAAAAGAGCGTCTCTGAACCATCGGTATCATTTAAATCAGCGGTTAATTGCAGCGCGATATTGGCTTCATCTTCACGCCCTGTGTAATGCAATTGCGTTTGCTCGAGATCCCACGTTGGAATATCAGCCAAACCTAACACAGTGACAGTAAACGTCGCGGGAATAGGTGGGTGCGGCACATCATCAGTATCGACCGTTACTTGAACCGCAAAATTCAAATTGCCATTAATGGTTGAGAAGTCAGCCGTTGGTAGAAAGCTGACATTGTTCATCTCATAAACTATGCCATCGGTCGTAGTAAACGCTGACACAGGTACAATATAAAACTGGCCGTCAGGTGTTTTATCTAACTTCACACCATCATGATAAAAATCACCATTTTCAGTAGTAGGCACTTGAATTAACACTTCACCAATGCGCTCACCACGATCCGCATCCCCTATACTGACCTGCATAAATACAGGTGTTCCAGCTGGTGGATCGATAATTGTTTCATCGGGATCTGGTATACGACCAACATCTTCAAATGTTCGCAGTGGATCGATTTCAATAATCACAATGGGTGACTGATCGGCGATATTTAACGTAATGGTGCTTAATGCAATATCCCCATCACCATCCGTCACTTTGTAAGGGATTTGATGCGTTAAGGTGGCACTATCATGGTCAATATTGGGTTCAACAATAAATTCAACCCGACCATTTTCCCGAATACGAAGCTGACCCAGTAAGACGCCGCGATCATCATGAATAGGGATGCTATTAAAGCCAGTTCCGGTTAAGAATACTTCTTGGCCTTGGTCAAAAATAGAAGTGACCGTTGCATCATCAGCCCCTTCACGCGCGGCTGGTAACAAGTTAACGCGATTAGTAGCGCCAGCCCCTTCAGTCATCGAAAAGCTAATATCACGACCGTTAGCGACATCATCTGTTACCACCACGGCAAGGTTTACAACCTCACTTAAATCACCGTCTTGGTCTTGCGCTTGAATAGGCAATTGTACAACTAAAGTATCGGCACCTTGAACGCTATGATCCAAGGCGCCCAGTAAAGTAAATGTATAGCTTCCCGTCGGTTGCAAAACATACTCAAAGACAACTTTATCCGCGCCACCTTGCCCAGCGTCAGCCACCACACCTTGATATACGCCGCTACCCACATCTTGCAGCTCAATCAAAGCACCGTCACTGGTCAAGGTGGGATTTCGCTGATTAAAAGAGGCAGTATTGATAACAAAGGTCACCACTTCATCACTGCCCGTAGTTACGGTAAAAAGTGATGCATCAATATTGCCGGCTCCCGACGGATTCGCCCCCTGATGATTGTCCGCATTACCATCAATATCACTTTCTAGCACTGTCGCTGGTTCAGGAGAGTTGATGATGGGATTATCACCATCACGCAGCACCAATTCGACCAGCGCAGTGGTGGTTAAATCATCTCCATCGGTATCTTGCATTTGCAGCGGCAGGTTTATTGCTATTTGCTCACCACTGACTTGCACTAAGCCTTGGCTATTGCCATTAATATTATGATCCAGCGGTGCATTCTGCGTCAGTGTTAAATTAACCATAACGTTTTCTGCGCCAGCATTTACACCTGAACTAGAACCTGAAACATTGACAGCACTGAACGTAATAACCAGTAGCGTTTGCCCTGCAAGCTCTCCTGTTAAGGTGTTGGTTGTAGCATCAAAACTGTAACTAAGTGCTTGCCCCGCAGATAAGACATCCGCTGTTAACTCTGCAATTAAGCTTGCAAGTTGCGCGGGGTCTATCGTGATGCTGCTTGGGTCTAAGCGATCAATACCTGCTGCAAAAGTAAAACTCGCAGTATCAGAAGCGGGATAACCGCCAGCTTGTCCAGTCGGAGTGGATAAACTGCCTTCTCGTAAATCAGCGTTATCTTGGGTAGTAAAGGCGCCGCTGGGGTCAATGCCATCATTAATGGTAATAATCAGCTCGCCATTTGGCACAGTGGCATCGTTATCGCTATCTTGCCCTGTCACTCCTAACACAAGCTCGGTGCTATCTTCAGCATTGATTTGGTCTAACGCTTGGCTTTGCACCAAGGTGTAACTACCATCGGTTGCTAATGTCACGGTCAACACAGTTTGACTCGGATCTGAAGCCAAAAATACCGTCAGCACATTCGCGCTAACGCTAAAATCAGTCACAAAACCATGACTAGTGAGATTTTCAACACTTGGTTGAGATGATAAAAATGAGACTGACTGCATCACATCACTGCCCAAGTTTATCTCAATTTGACCATCATCAATCGTGCCGACTTCTGTGATTGCACTGCCTTGATCTTCAACAAAGGCAGGAGCTTCGCCATCCGTCGAGGCAACGGTTAATACCGCAGGCTGCCCTAAAAAATCACCATCACTGTTTTGCGCTTGAAGCGGTATTTTAAATTCGAGTTGTTGGTCGGTGACAGTGAGTAATGTCTGGGATTGGCTCAGGTGATCCAGTGGTAATCGTTGGATCATCGTATTCGATATCAGAATATTCTGACCATCTTGGGTGGGAGTAATAACTACACTCAGCACTTCTTCGCCCGAAGCTAATCGTCCCGTCAGGGTTATTTCCCCTGCCGTCGTTTGGCTTGTACTAAAGGTGATGGCTTGTTGGCTGCTCGTCAGCGAATTGAGCTCTTGTATCAGTGTTTGTTCAAACGCGGGGGCCAGAATCAGTGATTCGGGCACCATGCGATCAACTCCCGCTTTAATCACAAAACTGTCACTGTTTGACACTGGGTATTGCTCTACCGTCACCGTGCTATCAAGATCACCCTCAACAACTTGAATGCGCCCTTTATTACCGCCATCAGGATCGGCACCATCAATAATTTTAATGTTCACATTCTCAACATTACTGGTATCGCCATCTTTGTCAGTTACCGTCACACCAAGGGCTAGTACTGTCACATCAGTAATAGGATCTTGGTCAAACGGTTGCGACAAGGTCACACTATAGGCCCCTGTCGTGGTGATGACGATTTGTAATACTTCAATGCTAGGGTCGTCGGCACGTGTTACTAGAATAGTATCGCCAGCCACTGAAAACTGGGTGGCAAAACCATTACTGGTTAACCCAACTAACGTCGGCTGTTCTGCTGCAAAATCGACCGTTTCAATAAAGTCACTCCCTACCTCAAGGGGAACCTGACCATTGATTGTTTGCGGTTCATTTTGCTCTTGTAATTCAACCCCAGGATCTATGGCTAACGCAGGGAACTCACCATCATTCAGCACCGTATTCATAGTGACAGGTGCTAGCATTGCATTACCACCACCATCAAAGGCTTGAATGGAAAATGGAACACTTAGCTGCTCACCATCTATAGTCACTAGACCATTATTCGCCGTGATGTGATCGATGGGTAAACGCTGCTCAACTGTTAAGGTAACCGCTAAATCAGTCCCTGATGTTTGGGCGCTTAAACCAAAAATCACCACCACGCCATCAGAGCTTGTTCCTACGATTTCATTATCGGCAAGATTGTAAACAAAACTGACACTTTGCCCATTAGCCGTCACGCTTTGAGACAAGGCACTGAGAATTTGAACCACTGATGCGACTTCAAACACCACACTATTGGCTTCCAAGGGCAAAGACCCAGATTGAATGAGCACACTTTGCTGCGCATCGACGGGATAAGTTAAAGGCTGCAAATCCCCTTCCGTCAGAACAATAGAAACCGATTGACCACCAGCGGCTAAAATAAACGGCTTTTCGTCATCATCATCTTGGTTTGGAAAACGCTGAAAAGCTGTGTCGTAACCTGCCGTTGCCAAGGTTGAAAGGTAGTTGTAATCAATAGCAACAAAACCATCATTGGCTGAACCAGCATCGTTACCTGCGGCAGGTGCATCTAAAATAGTGGTGGGATCTTGCCCTGCTAAAATAGCAGCTTGAATCGTTGCAATATCAATATCTTGCGCATCATCAGGAGAAGTAAATGCAATCAATGGGGGCTGAGAAACCGCTTGAGTACTTTGCTGAATAAGCGCACTGTTCATTGATTCAGAGGAGGTGTTGGGGTCTAAACAGGCGGCACAACTGGCATCAACAGTAACAAGATCACCGTTAATAAAAACCACCACTTGGGTACCTTCACCCGTAATAATAACTTGGCCTACCTTAAGCACCATACCGGGTTCAAGCGGGACTGCATTGTCGTTACTCATCAGTAAAAAGGCCGTTCCGTCGACGCTTTCAACTACTGCAGCTTTCCCCACATTAACTTGATACATCGCACCAGCCCCGCAACATGATCACCGACCTATAACTATTAAGTATGTACGAGTATTTGAATTTATCTTAAAACAGATATGAGAATCATAAATAAGAATCGGCTGCACCAAAATCTAACAAACCCAATCTACTCACCAACCTCACATTTAATTAGCTACATATTCGTAACTATAATTACATTTGTTATCTACTATTAATAACTATAGATATAGGTTTAACATCTGAATTTTGATCCTATAGCCGCTTTAATTATCTACCAAATAGTATAGAATCCAGCCCTTCCTTCTGAATTCATACAACAGTAACGTACCAACACCATGATTGATTTTTCTATACTGCCTGTTTATTTGACTGCGGTGGTCGCTTTATTGCTGATCCCTGGCCCTGATATGTTACTCATTGCGAGCTCTAGCTTAAGCTACGGTCGTAAAGTGGGTGTATTTGCTAGCTTAGGTAATGCAACGTCGGGGGTGTTACTAACACTATTGGCCGCAATGGGCGTATCTGCACTCATTGCCATGAATCCAATTGCGCTTGAAGTACTTCGCGTGATGGGCGGTGCTTATTTGTTAAAGATGGGCTGGGATTGCATGCGCACTACTCCATCAGATGCGCCTGAATTAGAAGCACAATCTGGCATAGCTAAAACCTTGTATCGACGTGCGGTTATCAGTAACTTACTTAACCCTAAAGCGCTTATTTTCTTCGTGCTCTTTTTACCACAATTTGTGTCAACGCAATCAACTGCAACGTCAGGCGAACAAATGCTGGTACTTGGTTTACTGCTGAATGTATTGGGCTTGCTGTTCAACTTGTTCTTGGTCACAACTGTCGGAAGCTTGGGTAAGACATTATTAAAGAATGAAAAATTCCGCACAAACCAGCACAAGTTCATGGGCTTAATCTTTTTTGTATTAGCCATTTGGTTATTGGCATCACAAGTGCCGACACCAACACTATAATTGACAGCTATTTGCAAATATTGATTTTAACGAACAAAAACGAAAGGCTTCCGATTGGAAGCCTTTTTTACATCTACTCAGCCAGTTGGTTCGAGCGTGCAAACCAAGAGTCAAGTTAGGGGGAATCTATAAAGAGCCAGTTACATTGAGTGATCAATAAAAACAACACGGCACTCATAAGGACGAAGTGTCAGCGTTTGTGCTGGCTTTTGTGCGCATTCAGGTTCAAGTAAACCTGCGTAGTTACCTAAAATATAATCCCCTTCCGCCATCTTAATCTCAGCCGGGATTTCGCACGTTACCGATTCACCATAGTAGTTATTAATGCACACTAACGTTTGATTTTCTGACTGACGCTTATAGCAAAACAGCTGCGAATGCTCTGGCATCAAATCGGTGTAGTCACCCGTGGTGATTACATCCACCTCTTTACGTAACCTAATCAGCTTACGGTAATAATGAAAAACCGAATCAGGTGCTTCAATCGCTTGCTCTGCATTCAAGCTCGCGTAATTACTGGCGACTTCAAGCCAAGGTGTTCCTTGGGTAAACCCTGCGTGCGGACTGGCATCCCATTGCATTGGGGTACGTGAGTTATCTCGGGATTTCTGCGCCAAAATAGCCAGCATCTCTTGCTCACTCACACCTTGTTCATTCACCATAATGTTATACATATTGGTACTTTCTACATCACGGTACTGATCAATTGAAGAGTACTTAGGGTTCGTCATCCCAATCTCTTCACCTTGATACACATACGGTGTGCCTTGCATCATGTGAATCGAGGTTGCGAGCATTTTGGCTGACAGCTCGCGATATTCTTCATCATTACCCAAGCGGCTCACAACACGTGGCTGATCATGGTTACACCAAAACAATGCGCCCCACCCATTAGCGTGCAAACCTTGTTGCCAATGATTGAAGATTGATTTCAGCTGTAAGAAGTCAAACGGCGCTTTGGTCCACTTATCACCATTTTTATAATCTGCTTTTAGGTGATGGAAATTAAAGACCATTGATAGCTCTTTACCATCGTGCGCTGAGTATTGTTGGCAGTGCTCTAGCGTTGTGGAAGACATTTCCCCCACTGTCACTGAACCGTATTTCTGAAACACAGCTTCGCTGATTTCTTGCAAGTATTCGTGTACTCGTGGGCCATCAGTATAAAAACGTCGACCATCACCAACGTCATCATTCAAGAAATCTTGCTGCTTAGAAATCAGGTTAATGACATCTAATCGGAAGCCATCGACGCCCTTTTCGGCCCAAAAACTAATAACGTCTTTCACTTCTTGGCGAACTTTCGGATTTTCCCAGTTAAGGTCTGCTTGCTCTTTAGCAAACAAATGTAAGTAGTATTGGTTAGTTGGTTCGTCTAATGCCCATGCATTACCACCAAACTTTGACTGCCAGTTCGTTGGTTCTGCGCCATCAACGGGATCATGCCAAATATAGTAATCACGGTATGGACTGTTCTTATCACCCAAGGCTGATTTAAACCATGCGTGTTCAGTCGATGTGTGGTTTACCACTATGTCCATAATAATGCGGATACCACGCTGGCGCGCTTGGCTAAGCAGCTCATCAAAATCTTCCATGGTGCCAAAATCAGGATTAATGCGGTAATAGTCCGCAATATCGTAACCATTATCGACCATAGGGGATTCATATACTGGCGTTAACCAAATAGCGTCAACACCCAACGTTTTAATATAATCGAGCTTTGAAATAATCCCTTTGATATCGCCAGTACCCTTTGCGCCACTGTCACAAAAGCTTTTTGGGTAAATTTGATAAATAGTTGCGGTGCGCCACCATTCATATTGCTCTGTCATCATGATTACTTGCTCACGTAATTCGTTGTATTTCTGGGACTGCACTTTTGGGTTAGTAAAAGTGCAGCTTAATGTGGAGTCTTGTTTATTGGTGTTATTGTATTTTTATTATTACGGCCTCAGGTGGCATGACTAAGCCGCTTGTGGTGATTGTTCAATTTCACCCTTTGCTTCTGCACGTTTATACAAAATAAGTGTAAGTACGATTGGAACAATCACGGCCACCAGCATGGCAATAAAGAAGGTCATCCAATATTGCGGTTGGATAGATAAAATACCCGGTAAGCCACCGACGCCAATACCATTCGCCATCACTCCTGCACTACCACAAATTGCAGCGGCAAGGGCAGAACCTATCATGGCGCTCAACATTGGAAATTTGTATTTTAAGTTAATACCGTACATTGCTGGTTCTGTGACACCAAGGTAAGCAGAAATAGCCGCAGGAACTGAAATTTCACGCTCATTATTCTTTTTACTGATCCAAATAATACCGACAACCGCAGAGGCTTGTGCGATGTTAGACAATGCAATTAAAGGCCAAATGGGTGTACCACCTATGTCTTGCATTAACTGTAAATCCACCGCATTCGTCGTATGGTGAATACCAGTGATCACTAATGGTGCGTACAAGAAGCCAAAAATCATGGAGCCAATAACCGCAAAGTCACCCGTCATTGCCGCTTTAGCAGCCACACCTACCGCGTCACCCAACATGCGACCAAATGGGCCAATAAAGGCGTGCGCAAGAATCACCGCAATAATGATCGAGACAAATGGCACAATCACTAGGTATAAATAAGACGGAATAATACGCTTCAGGTTAGTTTCAATTAACGCTAAGGCTATACCCGCTAGCATCGCAGGGATCACTTGTGCTTGATAACCAACTTTCTCGATAACAAACAAACCAAAGTCCCACACCTCGGGCACTTCTTTTCCTATCAAATAGGCATTCATTAGCTGAGGTGACACTAAGGTTATCCCTAGCACTATCCCTAGAATTGGCGTACCACCGAGTTTTTTTACAGTAGACCAACACACACCGACAGGCAGGAAGAAGAAGATGGCTTCACCGATAAGCCATAAGAATGAGTGTACTGTCGCCCAGAAATGACTGATTTCAGTTAAGGTTTGGCCATCGAACATCTTAATGTCGCCGATGACATTGCGGAAACCGAGGATCAAACCACCGGTGATAATGGCTGGCAATAAAGGAACAAAAATTTCAGCCAGGTGCGAAATACTACGCTCAAGCAAGCTCATGTTCTGGCGAGCAGCTACTTTAGCTTCGTCTTTACTCACGCCCGATTGACCAATCATTTCGTTTAGCAGTTTGTAAACATCATCCACTTCCGTGCCAATCACAACTTGAAATTGGCCCGCATTGGTAAAGCAGCCTTTCACCATGTGAATGCCTTCAATGGCTTTCACATCAGCTTTCTCATTATCTTGTAATACAAAGCGTAGACGCGTTAAGCAATGGCTGACACCTGCGATATTTTCGCTTCCGCCAATATGCTTGATGAGTTGTTCAATATGCTGTCTGTCTATCTTACTCATATCGATATCCGTTCATTATGTGGGGCGTCGAGTGCCCAGATGTAAACCTAAAGTTTCACAGTGAATATTATTCTTTTACTTTGACTTGGGGCTATAGCGACCACCGAGTGGGAACATTCCCAAATCAACCTGCGACAATAATGACAAACCTGACTTAACTTTAAAATGGGAACATTCCCAAATTATGAGAAAGCTCACAATACGAGCATAAGTTAACTATGGGTAAAATAGCCTATCTCGGCTAGATATGTGCCTCTTGAGTCAGGTGTGTAATCACATGTTGACCAGAAAGCTGTTTAATCAGTAGGTTAGCTGAAGATTTACCCGCATCAAAATAACCGGGATCAATTGAGAAGGTATTGGGGAAAATAAATGACAGTAACTCATTGGTACCTACACCAGATACCATCACATCGCTGCGATTACATTCTTGTAAACGCTTAGCAACCCCTAAGGCTAAAGTATCACTGGCGCAAACAATGGCATCTGTATCTTTGGTTAGAATAGAATCAGTCAGTTGATACGCACTTTCATGACTTAATTGCCCATGACAATACATAGGGGTCAGTTGCGCCGCATTGCAATAATTAATATAAGCGTTTAAACGCATTAATCCTGTTGTTTTGTCGCTGGGATCAACGCCAACAAAGCTAATATTTCGCTTACCTTGCTGCTGAAGCTTTGCCATTGCCAACTCAATCACACCGACATTGTCATACCCTACCGAAGATACAGCATCGGTGTCGACCGCAATAACAACCGCTTTATGTTGCCAAGCTTCAATTGCTTGAACGTCAAAACCAGTAAAGCCAAATATAATCACCCCATCAACATTGCGTTTTTTCAATACATCGAGGTGCTCATTGGTTTTCTGAACGCAAAATTGACTCTCCATGATGACAGCATCGTAACCCGCGGCATAAATGACATCTAAAATTCCGCTCACTGCTTTATTTTCTGAGGGTGAATCTAAGCGTGACAAAATCACACCCACCACTTTCGCACTGCCCCCGCGCATCGCTTGCGCTGATTTTGACGGTACGAACCCGGAATCACGGATCACTTGTTCCACTTTAATACGGGTACTTTGCTTTACCTTTGGATCATTGGTGAGTACACGAGAAACCGTCGACTTGCCGACACCCGCTAATTTTGCGATATCGAGAATGGTGAGTTTTTTTGTCATAAACTTATTCAGACTAAAGCGTTTCGCTACATTGTCGTTGCCACGTTAATTATTTCAACCGATTTCCATCACTTTTATACAATTAGATGAAAAGGGGTGGTGATCCATAGTGTCAGTGTCATTTAATCGCAATTTGGTAGATAAATTTACACAATAAAGACATCAGATTGTGATTTAGTCTTTACACTTTATAACAATGAGCAGGAACAGAATTAAATTGTTTAATTTACACAATAATTGCTTGAATTTTGATTAATGAAACACCATATCTTACTGAGCGATATTAAATACATTATTGCCTTTAAGATGTTTTTCTAAGCAACCATGATTTAAATCTGCCCTATTCCGTGTGGTGTTTTCAAAGCAACTTGGTTGGCTATCTCCTATTCACTGCTGCCACACGGTAATAATATTAGAACTAAAATCACCTCGTGCCGCTGGTGACTGTATAAGCCACAGTCACAGTAAGACACAGTAAAGGTAGGAACTTATGATTACTCACGTTGGCATTATCGACCAAGACCCAGTACGGTTGATAACCCCCTTGCTAGACCATGGTGTACCCGCCAATAAAATGATTTTTATTGGCACAGAAACACAGCGCGAACAATACAATCGCCTGTCGTCTATCTTAACCCCTCGTAATATTGATGCTGAATTTTTTGTCATTCCTGACTCTATCAATATCACCTGCATTCGCCAGTGCCTTAATGAGCTAGCTGAAAAGCTTAAACAATCACAATCTGAGGTATGGTTTAACGCCAGCTGTGGTTTACGTCATCGCTTGCTGTCTGCTTATGAAGTATTCCGCTCGTTTCATTGGCCCATTTATGTCATCGAACCTTTTAGTGATGAAATGTGCTGGCTTTATCCGTCAGACCGCGAACAACAGCAAGTTGAAGATCGTATTCAATTAACGGATTACCTGACTATCTTTGGTGCACGTTGCGAGCTTCCAGAGCAACTTGTTCCTGAAGCCCTTAATGACCAATTGCGTGAACTTGGCCAACGCTGGGCAAGTTCGGCACTCGAATTAGGCCCTGGTTTAGCAACACTTAATTACCTTGCGACAACCTGCCGTAAAGAACAATGTCTTACCGTCGCACTCAGTGAAAAGCAACAAGGCTATCGCGAATTAGGTATGTTGCTTGCGGACTTAGAAGATACTGGGCTCGCGACTTATAAAGACGGTTCACTTACGTTCAAGCATGAAGAAGCGCGTCGTTTCGCTAATGGTGAATGGCTAGAAAATCTTGTTCACAGTACGGTACGTGTCATCCAAAATAACTTACCAACTATCCAAGATCACTCTGTTGGTGTACAAGTTTACCGTAAGATTGGTGATCGCGAAGTGCGCAACGAGTTAGATGTTGCAACCGTTGTTAATAACAAGCTGCATATCATTGAGTGTAAGACCAAAGGTATGCGCGATGATGGTGATGACACGCTATACAAACTAGAGTCATTACGCGACTTACTTGGCGGCCTGCAAGCACGCGCTATGCTAGTGAGCTTCCGTCCGCTTCGCCATCACGATCTCGTACGTGCACAAGACCTTGGTTTAGCTATCATTGGTCCTGATCAGTTAGGCGAACTTGAATTACACCTTCACCAATGGTTGAAAGGTGCAGGCGGTTGGGAACACAACATCGCTTAATGTTGATCACTGAAAAATAAATGATCTGCAAAAAATAGATACAAAAGAGGCTGCAATCTGCAGTAATGCCGATCAGTTAGCGTAAATATGATCGGTTGAACGATCCTCCAGAGCTGTCAAAATCCAAGTGTAATTAATGC
>NZ_NOIF01000014.1 GCF_002265265.1 Photobacterium sanguinicancri | reverse complement strand
GTTAGATGTGAAAACATTAGAGTTCTAACTAATATTGATTTTGGTGGCTATAATGGAGTGGTCAAAGAATCTACCGTTTGAGGTGGAATTCCACAATTATTCTTAATAAATGTGGCTAATTTGCCATTTTCTTTCATAATCCCCTCCTTTTTTGGTAGTATTTTGCCTTCTTTAGCTTGATGAAAGATATTATGAGTTCTGATAATTTAACCGTAAAAGAGATTGTAGAAGATCTTCAAATTCTTCGTGTTCGTTATGAGTTGCCGGACTCCTCAGCGTTTGTACGCTATGAACCTCGTTTTGATGATAGCCAACCGGAAGAACTAACTGTTCACTCTTCATGGGGTGTTCCATCTGTTGGCGCAGATAAAACGGGTAAGTTTACATTACCTAATTTAGTTAATGAGTTGCAATACGCTTACATTTTGGCGCACATGTTCCCGAATGTACAAGCGATGGAATACTTCCTTGCGGGCTTTGACACCAGCTTATCTCAGTTAGAATTCATTGGCGGTAACTACGATTTTGATCGTATGTGGATTTCAAGTGGAGTGAGCAATCTAGGCATTCCGATGGCTATCTTCCTAGGCCAACGTAATGCCGTGAATGGTCAGCCTTCAGTAACCCTTGTTGATCACCGTAAAGAAGCTACTGGCCAAGTGGTTTATCGTGCTGTTCGTGGTGCTGGTGAGCATGTTGGCGAAGATTTTTACTCGGAAGAGTAAGGAGGCGACATGAGAGCAAAATCAGGTTTACTGAAAGGGCTCAATCCACCGATGGCAGTAACGGCCATGACAGTGATTGCGCTCTTCCTTCTCTTTGGTGCTTTTGACCCAGAACTTGCAGCATCATGGTTCACTGGCGCAAAAGACTCAATCATTGCTGGCTTCAAGTGGTATTACATTCTTGTTGTCGCGCTATTCTTTTTCTTTGCTGTATTCCTTATTTTTAGTCGCTACGGCGATATTAAGTTAGGGGATGACGATACCGAACCTGAGTTTAGTTACTTTGCTTGGTTCTCGATGCTATTCGGGGCGGGTATGGGTATCGGCCTGATCTTCTGGAGTATCGCAGAGCCAATGTTCCACCTGCAAAGCAACCCGTTTATTACCGAAGGTAGTACACCGGAAGCTGCGCAAGTGGCGATGCGATTAACCTTCTTCCACTGGGGTCTTCATCCGTGGGCCATTTATGTGATCGTCGGCTTATCACTGGCATTCTTCTCTTATCGTCGTAAGTTACCTTTGGCGATTCGTTCTGCGCTTTACCCAATTTTGGGCGATCGTATTTACGGCTTCTGGGGACATGCGGCGGACGTATTAGCTGTTTTTGGTACAGTATTTGGTGTAGCGACCTCACTCGGTTTGGGTGTGGCACAGATGAATACTGGCTTAAATCAGTTAATTGGTATTGATGTGTCGATGACCAACCAGCTGATTTTGATCGCGGTTGTTTCATCCATTGCCACTTTATCCGTCGTATCGGGTGTGGGTAAGGGTGTGAAAATTTTATCAGAACTTAACTTATGGTTGAGTATTCTGATCCTGATTTTCTTTGTCGCATTTGGTCCAACGATTTACATCTTAAACAGCTTCGTACAGAACATTGGTGATTACCTCTCTAATGTTGTGGCACTCAGCTTCTGGACTAACTCTGAAGCGAATGGTACTTCAGCGTGGCAATCAGGCTGGACTGCATTCTACTGGGGCTGGTGGATTTCATGGGCACCGTTTGTTGGTATGTTCATTGCGCGTATCTCGAAAGGTCGTACGATTCGTGAATTCTCGATTGGTGTATTGATTGTTCCTTCGTTGCTTGGGATGTTCTGGTTAACTGCATTTGGTGGTACAGCACTTCACATTGAATTATTCGATGGTGGCGGTGTGATCGATGCGGTGAATAAAGACCTAACGTTAGCGTTATACGAAACGATTGGCCTGATGAATACCGGTTGGATTGAGCCTATTGCTAAAGGTGTTGTAACTCTACTGATTTGTACGTACTTCATTACCTCTTCAGATAGTGGCACTTTAGTTGTAACAACCTTGCTATCGGTTGGTGATCAAGAGCCACCGCTACGTCACCGTATTTTCTGGGGCTTAGGCGAAGGTTTAGTTGCTGCAATTCTATTGCTGACTGGCGGTTTAGCGGCCTTACAAGCAGCTTCGATTACCGCGGGCTTACCTTTCTCTGTAATTATGTTGATGATGTGTTATTCGCTGATTATTGGCTTACGGAAAGAGAAAGAACGTCAGGTTGAAGACCGGATTCGCTTAAGGGCGCAAGATGGCTCACCACACATGACATTTATGGACCGTATTGGCCCAGGAAACTAACGGTAAGTTAGTATAAAGCTAAGTGACAGCACAAGCTGATAACGAGCTTAGAATAGAAATGCGCAGCCAAATATGGTTGCGCATTTTTTTTGAACACGATTATAAGCAGCTAATTGATATATACCCATTTATTGACGCTTCTAGCGTGCGGGTTATTAATAAAAAATGGGTGGTTGGATCTGGCTTTGGCAAGATGTTAAGCATCTCGCAGCTTGGTAAAAATAGCGCCAGCAATAACCCTGTTTTATGGGATAATTATTGGAGTGTTTTGGCTTAAGTTTAAGAATTGATACACCTTGAAGAGTGACTAATTACTAAAATTACTCCCTGTGGTGAATGCGTTTGCCATACTTACATTATGTCAGTGAGGGAGTTCCAATGGCTATGAGAAAACAATGCAGTTTATCCGTCGCTTTATTGCTCGCCCTCAGTGGCCCGCAGTGGGCAATTGCAGATGATAATGCCGTACCTATTTTAACCTCACAAGGTGCTATCACTCAGGATATTCAGCCAGCAGATTCTACCTCGACTACCTCCACCGTTACTACATCAAAGAATACATGGCAGCCACCAGCTGATTCACCGCAAGTTCCAGGGGCGGTATCTCTTAAGTCAGCACCATTAGAAATGCAAAAAGCAAAATCTTGGGTATCTGACGTTGCTGGTAATGTTCTTGATTTACAATATGTTGATAAGTTAGCTCAAATTTATTATGCCGTCGGTTATACACCACTTTGGCAAGATTCTTTTGTTGCTAATGAGTTTGAAAGTCAAATTCGGGTGCTGGCCTTAGCGGGTATTGATCCTGAGTTTTCGCGTCGTTACGGTATGCTTCAACATTTTAAGCAAGGTAATGATTGGCGACAGTACGATTTACTAGCGACAGATACCTTGCTGAGTTATATGAGCTATGTAGAAGGCCTGCCACAATATGGTAAGCAATGGTTATTTGGGAGTGGATTGGCCATGCCATTACCACTACCGTCTGAAGCAGCAATTGCGCGGATATTGAATGCAGTAGAAACGAATCGCCTACGTTATTTTGTTACCTCACTTAAACCACTAGATGAAAGCTATACTCGGATGGTGTTAGCTATTAACGAATTACAACAGCTTGAATCTGCCGCGTGGCCAACGTTTTATCAAAGGGGCATTATTCGTTTAGGTGCCCCATTAAAGCAACCTGAAGCGTTAATCACGGTATTGCATCAACTCGGTGATTTAACGGACTATCAAGCCGAATCACTTCGTGCATCCAATATCCGTCACTACAATGTTGATTTAGTTCAAGCTGTTAAAAGCTTTCAACATCGTCATGGGTTGAAAGTGGATGGTGTGATTGGCCCTAAAACTCGCTATTGGTTAGCTTTATCACCCAAGCAACGGGTACGCGTGCTGGCTTTAAATACCCAGCGAGTACGTCTCTGGCCGATGGATGTATCTTCAGTGTTGATTGTGAATATTCCAGGGTATGAGATGAACTTATGGCTGGATAATAAGCATATTATGGATAGCCGAGTGATTGTCGGTCGTCCCGATCGTCGCACTCCGTTAATGAGCTCAAGTATTAACTCGATCGTGTTCAACCCATACTGGAATGTACCGATTTCCATTATGCAGAAAGATATTTTGCCTAAAGCTAAATACGACAGTAGCTATATCACTCGTAAAAATTTTGCTGTTATTCGTAGCTGGACAAGTTCAGAGCAAATCCCCGTATCAGCGATAGACTGGAATAATGTGTCTGTTAAATCCTTTCCGTATCGACTTCGTCAAAAGCCAGGGGCGCGTAATGCATTGGGTCGATATAAGTTTAATATTCCCAATAAGAACGCGATCTATTTGCACGATACTCCGGCAAAGAGCTTGTTTAATGAAGATGGTCGCGCATTTAGCTCGGGTTGTGTTCGCGTCGAACATGCTGATGATTTGGCGATGATCTTGTTAAATTACTCAGGCGTGTCAGAACAACGTGTGAATACACTGAGTTCTCGCTCTAGTACTAAAACGGTAGGGTTAAAGAATAAGATCCAAGTTCACCTCATTTATCAAACTGCGTGGGTTGACGACGAAGGCTTAGTAAATTTCCGAGATGACGTCTATCTATACGATAAAATGAGCTATGCTTCGCAAACTGAACAGAAACTTACAACTGTTTACAAAGACTAAAACTGCTTAATTCTCAATAATTAGACACCGTTTCAGCAATGAAGCGGTGTTTTATTCTATCTATCCTATTTGACTGTTTAAAATTTGAACGTTAATTTAATCGGCGTTCGGGCAACATCGTGTTGTGTTTTTGGTTTTAAATGGGTTTTTGGGATGTCAGATATTGATTATAAACGCCGTCAGATTCTGATTGCTGGTGGTATTACATTAGGGGCAAGCCTGTTTCCACAGCTTGCGATAGCAAGCCCATTTAAGTCGACTAACCCACGTCAAATGTCTATGTGTAATATCCACACTGGTGAAGACTTAGATACACAGTACTTTGATGGTGAAGATTATTTACCGGAAGAACTTCAGCGTATTTACCAAATTTGTCGGGATTTTCGCCAAAATGAAGTCGCGAAAATGGATAACAAGCTCTTTGATGGCATTGCTAAAATTCAGGCTAATTTAGGCCATAAGGGTCAAGTTCGAATCATTTCAGGTTACCGTTCGCCAAAAACTAATCAGCTGCTGCAAAAAAATGGTGGGGTAGCGAAAAAAAGTTACCACATGAAAGGACAAGCCATCGACTTTAATTTAGAAGGTGTACCTTTATCGAAAGTCCATAAAGCAGCCAAAGAATTACGCTTAGGCGGAGTAGGGTACTATCCGAAAAGTGATTTTGTTCATATCGATACTGGTCCAGTAAGAAGCTGGCGTGGGTAACGACATGAATGAGACAACAAAGCCGACACAGCATGTCTGCTTTGTTGTTTTTAGATAGAAAATGGTACTCTTGTATCAGTTTAATTCTAAGGAAACCTGTCAGTATGAGCCTTCAATTTGAAATTGTACCTGTAACACCGTATCAGCAAAATTGTTCAATTGTATGGTGTGATGAGACCAAAGCAGCAGTGGTTGTCGATCCAGGTGGTGATATTCACTTACTGAAAGCAAAAGTTGCCGAGCTTGGCCTTAATGTCGTTAAGCTTGTGCTGACTCATGGTCATTTAGATCACGTGGGCGGTACAACTGCGCTGGCTGCTGATTTAGGTGTACCTGTATGGGGTCCACACAAAGAGGATGCATTTTGGCTACAAGGTCTCGAGCGTCAGAGCGAGATGTTTGGTTTCCCATTAACAGAAGCATTTGACCCTGACCGCTGGTTAGATGAAGGTGATGAAATCCCTGTGGGTAATCAAGTTCTGCATGTACTTCATACCCCTGGACACACTCCAGGTCATGTTATTTTGCACAATACTGACGCTAAGATCGCCTTTGTTGGAGATGTATTGTTTAACGGTGGTGTCGGCCGTACTGACTTCCCTAAGGGTGATTACCAAACATTGATCAATTCAATTAAAGGTAAGCTATGGCCTTTAGGTAATGATGTCACGTTTGTACCGGGTCATGGTCCATTATCAACTTTTGGTACCGAACGCGCTTCAAACCCATTTGTTGCTGATGAAATGCCACTGTATTAAGTTCGGAATATTACAGGTAACTATTCTGTAATAATCACTTGGAGCCACACCTTATTTGGTGTGGCTTTTTTATTTGTGCCTAGACTTTATGCTTAAAAGTCGGGGCATCATTCGCTTGGGCAAGATAACGCCGAGCAAGGCCAATAAACTCCCCTAATGGTCGATCGAGTAAATCATCAGAGATAAAGAAATCAAACCCCAAAAGTTCACGGTTATAGCGCATGCGGTTGGCTAGCATGGCGATGAGCCCTTTGAGTACAACGCCTTTTTGTGTGGTGTAAGGGGTATCATCAAATAACATGTCTTCAATGGCGTGTGGGCTGTTGGGGGTACGTTTAACAGCAAGAAATAATAGCCCTCTTTGCTCAATTAACATTTTGCTTGCTACTCGTGGGCATACAGACGTTAAAAAAGCATCGTAGTCTTTAAGTTTCACGCCCATCCAAGGCAGTGTTTGGTACCAGCCTTCTGTCGTGGGTAGTTCTGTTAGTCCAAGTTGTTGAATAGCTTGCCAGCGGATAGACCAGCCACCCTCCGCGCTGTGGTATTGAAAGTGCATGAAGCTCAAAGTAAAAGTAAGAATCGGCGCGTTCATTTGCTTAAAAGCGATCACCGAAAAAGTAAGTGCAAAAAGCAACAAAACGGATAAGCCGACATTGTTGATGGTGGGTAAAATAAAACTGGTGATTCCAATAGCTAAAATCATCGCAAGGCTCAGCGCAAACCAGTAAATACTAGGCTGACTGTTTACTGGTTTGATATAACGAGTTTCCATCAAAGGAGCCTCGGACACAGGAGCAGTATTTGCAGGATCATGCATAAACACTTTCTATTTAAATTAACGATTTAAGTTATGTTCTGGCTTTAATAATTAATATTACACGTACCTTTATGCTACTTGGTGAGCATGAGGGGGTTTAAGAATGCACTGTGTTTTATAATCTTATGCCTTACATCCACTTCTTGCAATTTTGCTCCCTCAAGCAGCGTAAATGGCTAATTTTGGACAAATTCATCAGAATTTTGAGTGAAATCATGTTTTGTTGTGGGTTAAATAACCGTTTGCTGGCATTTCTCTGACATCCTTGGTATAAAACGCGCTTACTTTTTCCCGCTGGTACAGTGGCGACTGAAAGTAGTGCAACGGAGTAGGAAATTTAATGAGAATCTCTCACAAACGTAAAGTTCAGCTTAAGCTGCAAAAGCGTGTATTAGCAAATGTAGCAGTAGCAAAACCAGCAGCGAAAAAAGATGCTGTGAAAAAAGCACCAACTGCAGAAACAGTAAAAGCTGCACCAGCGGCGAAACCTGTAGAAGAAAAAAAGACAGTTCAAGCAGCACCTGCTGTAAAAGTGTCTTTGACTCCAAAGCAGCAGCAAGTGCTTGATATTGTTGTAAGCAATGCTGAAGGCATTAATCCTAAAGGGATTGGTCTTCAAGCAGGTCAAGAAGATGCGAAAGCGGCTTCTTGGGCGACTGGCGCGCTTAAAAAACTGGCTGAAGAAGGTCTAGTTGAGCGTATCCAGCTTGCGGGTAATAAAGTGCTTTACAAAGCGGCTTAATTCTCGCACCCCGCCTCTTATCGCTAGAGGCGGGTGTTCCCTTCTTTTTTCATACCATGTGTCACCCCTCTGCATCTTAGCCACCTTTTTATTCTCATCTTTGCTATCTACATCTCATTAATCTGACGATTTCTTAAGTCTCTGCTATAACTTATCTATAACGGAGTTAAATATTCAGGGACTTAATACCAATTAAAAACTGAGCTTATCCATCAAAGTAGTTAGTGGATTGGTATATACACTCGGAGGCAAGATTTATGACGATGATAAGTGCTAGAGAGTTTTCTGACTGGCTTCGTAATCGCTTTGCTGAAGAAGAACAAGGGGTATGTTTGACGCGCGACGATATTAATCAGCTAACGGGCCGACAGAGTTTTTCTCTGGGATTTGTAAACGATATCCATTATGAGCTTATGCAGCATGGCATGGCTTTTGTGACAGATACATCAAGAGAAAAATTTTATTTGGTACCGGTATCAAATAAGCCTTGGCGAGATCAATTAGAGCGTCAATATGAAAGGGAATTGTTCTGTAATGTTTTACCGTTAGATAAATCAGGCTAATCGGTAATTCGAACATGCTTCAAAGCGTGCTTTACACGAAAAATATAAGAAGTTAATAAAAAAGAGGGGGCTAATTAGCCCCCTCACTTATTCTGATTTGTGCAGCTGGTATGTTAAAGCGGATTAGGCTTACAGTACTGCGGCAATACCTTTACATAGTGGTAGCATATTGTTCTTTGTCATTCCCGCTACGCTGATACGGCCAGAACCGACAATGTAGATAGCAAACTCGTCTTTCAGGCGGTTAACTTGATCTTTATTTAGACCAGAGAACGAGAACATACCGTTTTGACGTTCAATAAAGCTAAAGTCTGCATCAACACCTAGTTCTTTTAAGGTGTTTACAAATAGAGTACGCATCTCTTGGATACGGTCACGCATCTCAGCCACTTCTTGTTCCCATTCTGCACGTAAAGCTACATCATTTAGGATTTCCGTCACGATAGCTGCACCATGCGCTGGTGGGTTAGAGTAAATAACGCGAGCAATACTTTTCACTTGGCTAAATGCTGTGGTTGCGAGTTCTGCTGTTTCTGCAACAAGTGTGAAAGCACCGACACGTTCGTTGTATAGGCCAAAGTTTTTAGAGAATGAACTCGCAATTAGGAGCTCTTTGCACTGCGCTGCGAAAATGCGAAGACCAACTGCATCTTCTTCAACACCGACTGCAAAACCTTGGTAGGCGAAATCGAACATTGGTAGTAGCTCTTTTTCTACACACAGAGCCGCTAGCTGTTCCCATTGCGCCGAATCTGGGTCGATACCTGTTGGGTTATGGCAGCAGCCATGTAGCAGTACGATGTCGCCAGCATTTGCTTTAGAGAGGTCTTCAAGCATTGCTGCAAAGTCCATGTCTTTCGTTTCTGCGTTGTAGTAACCGTACTGAGCCGTTTCAAGATTTGCAGCCGCAAAAACACCATTATGGTTAGCCCATGTAGGGTTACTGATCCATACTTTCACATCACCAAGTTGGCGTTTAATAAATTCAGCAGCAACACGGAGTGCACCAGTACCACCTGGCGCTTGTGCTGTTAGCGCACGTTTGTTTGCAATAATAGACGCGTCATTACCGAAAAGAAGCTGCTGAACAGCAAGGCCATATTCCGCAGTACCAGGAATACTGAGGTATGACTTAGTGGTTTCTTTCTCTAGTAAGATGGCTTCTGCTTTTTTAACAGTCGCTAAAACTGGCGTGTTACCTGTTTCATCTTTATAAATACCTACACCCAGATTAATTTTTTCTGCGCGAGAATCATTTTTGAATTCTTCAGTGAGGCCTAGAATTGGATCGGCAGGTGCGGCTACGATTTTTTCAAACATTGTGGTGGTCATCCATGCTGAGAGTATTAAAGGGCTTTATTTCTCTTTATACCCTTTGAGAGTGCCTATTTACAACAAAATGCAACAATTTAGCTCGATTTATTTTCACACCTGCTATTTTTTGCATCTTACTCGTAACCACCCGATAAAAAACAGAGAAAATAGATAGTGCGTTGGTTACTAAATAACGTTATTTATTGAGTTTATTGGCTGTTTTGTGAACTGAATCTAGTGTTTTTTGTGGTGGTGATCATATTTGATGTAATTTTACGAGATATTCGCGTGATGTAACATTGTGATGTGAAACTGATCACAGTTGGTACGGATAGCTCTAACGTAGGATTACTCCCCGAAGGAAAACGCTCTAATATGATGATTTAATATGGCTTTTAATTATAAAACACCACAAAAAGCCAATTAGATAGTAAAAAACATAGTAACGATGATTTTTACTCATCTTCATCAGCCCTGAGCATGGAAATAGTATGGTCTCTTCTATTTGTTGGATGTTTATTAAACAACAACATTAGGTGTTGCCGCTGGAGTTTAATCGGGGATGAAAATGGAAAAGCCACGCCTGTCGTTTTGGCAAATATGGAATATGAGTTTCGGGTTTTTAGGGATCCAGTTTGGTTTTGGTTTACAGAATGCAAATGTTAGCCGAATTTTTGAAACGCTTGGCGCCAGCATCGATCAAATCCCTATTTTGTGGATTGCAGCACCGTTAACAGGTTTACTTGTACAGCCAATTATTGGTTACTTTAGTGACCGAACTTGGACGCCGCTTGGCCGTCGTCGACCTTACTTCTTATGTGGCGCAATTGCTTCGTCGTTTGCGTTAATCATCATGCCTTATTCGCCGTACCTGTGGGTTGCCGCGGGTATGCTATGGATTCTTGATGCGTCAATTAATGTATCGATGGAACCGTTTCGCGCTCTAGTCGCTGATAATTTGCCGTCAGAACAGCGTACACAAGGTTTTGCTGTTCAAACATTCTTTATCGGTATCGGCTCTGTTGTGGCTTCTGCAATGCCTTACATTTTAAGTAATGTATTTGATGTTGCGAATACCGCTCCTGCTGGCGAAGTTCCGCCATCAGTGAAGATCTCGTTCCTTTGTGGTGCCGTTGTCTTTTTAGCTTCTATTTTGTGGACGGTATTTAAAACCAAAGAATACTCTCCAGCTGAGATGGATAAGTTCCATGCTGCAGAATCTGGTGTAGCGTCAGAAGTACAAGAAGAAAAAGCCAGCCTGAAAGAAATTATGGACGATCTTCGTGCCATGCCTAAAACCATGATGCAGCTTGCGGTTGTTCAGTTTTTCTCTTGGTTTGCACTATTTGCAATGTGGATCTACACCACGTCAGCGGTTACATCGCATATTTTTGGTACGTCAGACACCAGCTCTGCCCTGTATAACGAAGGAGCTGATTGGGTTGGCCTTTGTTTTGCCGCTTATAATGGTATCTCTGCTTTAGCCGCATTTGCCTTACCTTGGCTTGCAAACCGTACCAGCCGTAAATTTGTTCACTCACTTGCTTTGATGATTGGTGGCGTGAGCTTGGCTTCGATTTCCTTAATTGAAAACCCACAGATGTTGATGCTTAACATGGTGGGGATTGGCATCGCATGGGCAAGCATTCTATGTATGCCTTACGCTATCCTAGCGGGTGCGTTGCCAAGCCGTAAAATGGGTTTCTACATGGGCGTATTTAACTTCTTTATTGTGCTTCCCCAGATTCTAGCGGCGGGTATTCTTGGTTTCTTCACTCGCTGGGCATTTGATGGCAACACTATGATGGCATTAGTGTTAGGTGGTTGTGCAATGGTAGCTGCTGGCTTGTTTGTTGTGTTTGTCCAAGATGACGATGAGCCGAATCGAGTTGCGGATAAAACAGAAAAAAGAATGAAAGCTAAGGCTGCGATAGCCTGATAACGAATGTCATTCGTTATGTACTTAAAGCCAGCATACTTATGCTGGCTTTTTTATGCTCTTGTCTTGCTTTGACTAAAACTGACTAAAATCTGCAGGTCGCTTTTCGAGGAACGCGGTGATCGCTTCTCGTGCTTCTGGTTGAGTAAGGAGGTGGAACAATTGTTTATTTTCCGCATCAACAGTGTCGATCAATTCATTTACTTCAAAATCTACCAACATAGATTTGCTGATTTGCATCGCTGAGGGTGGAAGTAAAGTAAGTTGATCTAAACAGCTATTCGCATCTTCCATTGGGTTATAGCTTAGGCTAGTAACAAACCCTAAACTGAGAGCTTCTTCTGCCGTCATGATTTCACCGAGCATCAGCATCGCTTTGGCTTTTCGGATACCAATTAGGCGTGACAAATACTGGCTTGATGCAAATTCAGGGCATAGTCCTAATTGAGCGAAGGGCGTTTTGAAAAAAGCATGCGGTGAAATGAACACAAAATCACAAAACTGTAAAAGGGTAGTGCCAATACCAATGGCTGCACCTTCTACAACAGCGACTACAGGTTTCTTATTACGTATTAGTGCTTTGATGAAGCGACCTGCGTGGTTGTCTTGAGCGCCATGAGAGATAGCAAGGAAGTCTTGCATATCATTGCCACTGGTAAAAACACCCCCTTGCGCATGCAGTAAAATAGCGCGCACGCTATTGTTGCTTTGGCATGCCTCAATAGTGTCTGCCAGTGCTTTATACATGTCTTGGTTGATGGCATTTTTAGCTGATGGTCGGTCAATCTCAAGCGACAGAATGTGATTTTCTTGAGTGACATTTATCCCGAGCATTGCGTTCTCCTTCCCTGTGAACGTTGTGGTAGTCGTTACAGTTAGGTTAGCTCAAGTTAGAGTTATTACCCTATAAAGATCAAATATAATGCCTATAAGTGGGATGGTCAGCGGACTTGAATGTAAAGCAAGGAGGAGGAAGCGTGATATTAAGAGGTGGTGTTAACTGATATGGTATTAAGAGCCAGCGTTACTAGCTCTTATTCTAAACCTGCGAATTACTTTTGAACCATATCGATATAAAGTGCTTCAACTTTGGTGCGCGCCCATTCTGTTTTGCGTAAAAACTTAAGGCTCGATTTGATGCTTGGATCTTGGTTGAAGCAACGAATGTCGATGCGATAACCTAGTTCATCCCAACCATAATGCTCAACCAATTCTGTAAGAATTTTTTCGAGGGTAATGCCGTGTAGCGGATTGTTTACTTGTGTCATAGTGTTCTATCTCGTTTAAGAACCGCAACTATAGCAGGTAAGTAAAGAAATAATATCGCTTTAGGAATAAAGTTGCGCTGATGTCTGGTAAAATACGGCAAAATTTCGCAGTGAGTCATCTTGACTGAGCTGTAATAAACCTAGGACATACTTGTGGTCAACAACGATATCTTACGCCGTATTCGCTATACTTTTGATTTTAATGACGCAGAGATGATTACTATCTTTGCTGCTGCAGAGCATGAAGTCACTAGAGAGCAAGTTAGTGATTGGTTGAAGAAAGACGATGATGACGCTTTCAAAAAATGTACAGATCTTGAGCTGTCTATTTTTCTAAATGGTTTAATCAACCACAAACGTGGTAAGAAAGAAGGCGAGCAACCTAAGCCTGAAGCGCGTTTAACGAATAACATGATTTTCATGAAGCTACGTATCGCACTGAACTACCGTGCTGAAGATGTGTTGGAAATCCTGGAAAGCATCGACTTTAAATTAAGTAAGCATGAGCTTAGCGCGTTTTTCCGTAAGCCTGAAAACAAACACTACCGTGAGTGTAAAGATCAGATCTTACGTAACTTCTTATTAGGTGTTCAACGTAAAGAACGCCCAGAAGTAGAATCTGAATAATACGAAATAGAATTGATTATACGAAGTATAGTCAGCACCACGTATAGATAGAGATAATAAAAGGCTACCTTTGGGTAGCCTTTGTTGTATCTAGGGCTTGCTCGTAAATTAGCCGCCCCTAATGATTTAGCATTATTTCGCCGTCATGCTCAGTCAACAGCATTTTTTGGATGTTGAAACCACAAAGCATGAGAATAAGGCACCAGTTTAAAAAAGGTAGGGTGCTTTCTTCTAGGCTAATCGACAGTTGAGCGGGCTTCCACTGAAACGCTTCACAAAGGCTCTCGACTGTAATACCTGTAAAGGTATTGTCACCAATAATGCGCTTAAATTCTTTTTCGGTAGGCATTTCAAAAGCGTTTTTATTTTTAAACGCTGTTGGTTTAAATGCGCGCATGACTTTTCTTGCATCAACATCAATAGGTTGACCATTGTTTTGAATGTTTGGTCGACCTGCTAGAGCGGCGAGAAAACACCAGCAAGGGTAAGGGATCTCAGACACATTATCCGGTTCGCGCTTATAGCGTGACATCCAATCAGAGAGTTTTTTCTCTTGTAGACCAGTTAAATGAGCAAGGGTTGCTGAATCATAACCATATTCTTTTAGTTGGTTAATAATTTCAGCGACTTCAGAAACGAAGGGTTTGGCCCATTGGCTTGCTGGCACTAGGGTGTTTTCTCTGATCATAATAGACTCATGTGGTTTAGCGTTGCTGCTTACCGAGATAAGCGGATAGGCGTAAGCTTATTCTAACCCTGCAACCAAGTCTATTTACGATAGCCTGCTTGTTACATATTTTACTTTATTGTTGGTATATCGGTCAGTTGGTAGTGCCCTAACAGTATTGAAGGAAAAGGCTGGCCATCATATCTGACGGCCCACCTTTTTAATATTGAAAGTAATTGTGAGGGAAGAGTTATAGCGAAGCGGTTTTAAAGCCAGCGCCTTTCCACGCAAAAATACCACCAGGGTAACGATAGACATTGGTGTAACCGAGCTTCACTGCCCAAGCAGCAGCATTATGGCTACGACTGCATTTCACGAAACCACAGTAAAAGACCAAGGTTTTACTCTTGTCTTCACCAAGAAGCTGGGTGAAGTCCTCAACTGATTTTTGGTCGGTTAATGCTGAATCCCACTCTGGCATATTAGGGATAGGAAACTCGAATTGCATAGCACTTGGGATATGTTCTTTCTTGTAGCTGTCTTTGAACGGCATTGCATCGACAATCATTACATCAGTATCTTGTTCGGTGAGTGCTTTGAGCCCGTTAGTGTCGATAAGCTGATAGTTGCCAGCTAGGGTTTCATTATGAAGTTTGATGGCCACTTGTTCTGTCTCTACTTCGGCTTTGAATTTACCGCCGAACAGCCCTGCATTGGCACTCAACGGTAAGGTTAACAATGCGCTGGCAAGAATAAGAATGTTGAGTGAAAAGCTGCGTCCGATACGTAGGAAAGAAAGCGAGTGCAAAGATGCCTTGTTTTGTCTCATGATTGTATCCTTATAAAAGTAGGCTTGCGCCGCCACATCAGACGGTTGGTGTCATAGCGCGGTGGTTTGCCAAGTTATTGAAATAATAAAGTGCTGCTGAAACACTAAGGATTAGCAGTAGGATGATAAATTGTGGCTGAAGTGTGCTGTACACTTCTGACTGAAGCGAACCCGGAAGGTAGCAGCCGCAATCAAAATGTAAGCCTTGATGAAGCGCTAGCCCCAATAGGGCAATGTGTATGCTAAAAGCCGCAATAACAGGAATTAATGTTGTAATGCCAAAGTAGGTGGTGAGTGCGCTAATGCCAAGCACAAGCGGTAAGGCAAAAGCGATTGATTCGGCATACATAATAGGGACGATGCCAGTATCGCTAAGTAGTAATCTAGTGTGTTCCGATAAGACAAATCCTTTGACCGTGAGCGCCGCCGCACACAGCAGCACAAAAGAGGTAACAAAAAGATGGAAATACCCTTTAGTTTTCATAAATTGATCGCTTCCTTTTGTATTGCCCGATTTCAGAGCTGTCGAATCAACAGCCAAAACCTAATCTGGCAAACCTGTTTGGCTTGAATTCCTTAAGTCAGAATTTTTTCTGCCCTTGAGGTAGGTTGGGTAACCACAAGAGGGATTGAAGTAATGCTAAGTGACCGAATGCGTATAATACCTGACCAGTAGCAAATGAACCTTGATGCAGGTAGCGAAAATGCGCCCTTACTTTGTTGTCGAGAGAGCGAACGTGTTGAAAAATAGGAGAATGTTCAAGAGGTAAGGAGGATAGTTAAAGGGGGGAATGTTAGTGAAGGTAGCCTTTTACAATGCTTATGAGCTAGTTTCTTATTTTAATGTGTAGAATGTTTGACCTGCTAGATTGCCATGTTTTACAAAGTCACCGCCTGGTTCACTAGATCCTTTTGTTCGCCACCCATAGAGTCCATTTGACGTTGGATCTGTAAATTTCGCAAGTGCGTTAGCTTTTGCCGCATTAAGTGCTGCTGTTACGAAATTTGAATAGGTTTCTCTTTCAGGATGATTATAGTTATTGGCGATTGTCATGATGAGAGATAGGTTATTGCTGATAGATTCAATGAGACTAGGGTAGCCTTCAAAGCCGTGAAATTGATTTCTGGCGGTAATGACATCTTTATAAGTGACATTTGTATTCGTACTAATTGCAAATCGAGAAGGTTTATTGTCGGACTTACGGTTTTCTATTACCTGACGCATCCAAAGCATAGAGGTAGACGCATCAACTTCTTTATAGCGAGGGCTACTAGGATTAACGGATTCTGCAATAAATAGTCTTGCGAGTAGGCCTTGTTCGGTATTTTTCTCGGGTAATTGAATGATTTTTTTAGCAAATACTTCAATATCTAGAGTTGCTTCTTTTGCTCCCGCTTTTGCTTTTAATGTCGTTTTACCAACAGCGGTGGCTTTTATATCGATTGTCCACTGACCTTTCCCGCCATTATATGGGTTGGGTTTTAAGGTTGAAGTAATTTGTTTTCCACTAGTGAGTGTTATGTCTTTGGCTATCCGTGCCGTTAGCCCATTAGTTCTAAGGCGTTTAATATCATTTTTAGGGATTTTAACAGAGCTGATTGTTATTCCTCGACTGTCGATAAAACTGGTCATTATTATTCCTTTATTTTGATGGTTAAATGTTCGCCTTCAACAACAGCATCGTAAATGCGTTTTGATGCCCAAACTTTATCAACAAGAAAAGTACTGCTTCCTACATCATCTGCGCTGTCAACAACGTGATTGAGTAAATCAATTCTCTGCATATTGGCGTTGGATTGGATGAACGCCCAACTTTCGTTATCTTTAGTACTGATGGGTAAAATCCAAAGTTCCTTACCTTGGTGCCAATAAACGTAAGTAGTGAGATCGGATGGGGAATATCGACTTAAATAAATGTGGTGTTCGAGTTGTTCACTTTTATTGGTGATGATTTGTGAAATCTGCTGTATCAATGCGCTGTGACTTTTTAGGGTGCTGACAGGGATACCAGTAAAAGGTTGCTTACTGCTTTGATCCGATGCGCTTGCTGTCGCTGGGAAAAGCGATAGACAAAATATGATGGTAGCAAGCGCAAGGGTAGACAGTAACAAATGGCTTGCTGATAACGATGTTTTTATAATCGGCATAGTGATTTACCCAACAGCAGAGTTAGAGCTATTTAGGTACCTCTACTCGTGTGATTTGAAACGAATTGATTTTCAAAGGGTATCGTATTTTCTGTTCACGAAATCACTATAGCCATGTCATTGCGATCGAGAGTTGTTAAACCATAAGTGAGTAGTTGAATTATTACAGAGATGTTGAAGTAAGTTCGTATCAGAGCGGCGTTTATATAAAGGGTTGTACTGTGTGGCTGGTGGACTTGGTTTGCCAATATAGATAGATACTGAGCAGAAGAGATAAAAAAGGCCACCCGAAGGTAGCCTTTTACAATGCTTGTGAGCGAACCTCTAATTAGAAGTTTGCAGAGCGTGGTGCACGTGGGAACGGGATTACGTCACGGATATTTTGCATGCCCGTTACGTAAGTCACTAGACGTTCAAAACCAAGACCGAAGCCAGAGTGAGGAACTGTACCGTAACGACGTAGGTCGCGGTACCAATCTAGGTGAGTTGGGTCGATACCCATTTCGTCGATACGCTTGTCTAGAAGCTCTAGACGTTCTTCACGTTGAGAACCACCGATGATTTCACCGATACCAGGTGCTAGAACGTCCATTGCCGCTACTGTTTTACCGTCATCGTTCATACGCATGTAGAATGCTTTGATGTCTTTCGGGTAGTTTTTAACAACAACAGGAGCTTTGAAGTGTTCTTCTGCAAGGTAACGCTCGTGCTCAGAAGACATGTCGATGCCCCACTCAACATCGAATTCAAATTCGCGGCCAGAATCTTTTAGGATTTGGATTGCGTCAGTGTAATCAACTTGTGCGAAGTCAGAATCAACGAAGCTCTCTAGACGAGAAATTGCGTCTTTGTTGATGCGTTGTGCAAAGAACTCAAGATCGTCACGACGCTCTTCAAGTACTGCTTTAAACACATACTTCAGCATGTCTTCTGCTAGTTTTGCTACATCGTTAAGATCAGCAAAAGCAACTTCAGGCTCAACCATCCAGAATTCAGCTAGGTGGCGGCTTGTGTTTGAGTTTTCCGCACGGAACGTAGGGCCGAATGTGTACACTTTACTTAGTGCACAAGCATACGTTTCAGCATTTAGCTGGCCAGATACCGTTAGGAACGTTTCTTTACCGAAGAAGTCTTTATCGAAATCGACTTCACCAGCGTCAGTCATTGGTGTGTTCACAAGATCAAGCGTTGATACGCGGAACATTTCACCCGCACCTTCACAGTCAGACGCTGTGATAAGTGGTGCAGACATCCAGAAGTAACCTTGCTCGTGGTAGAAGCGGTGGATAGCTTGCGATAGACAGTTACGAACACGCGCTACAGCACCAATCATGTTAGTACGAGGACGAAGGTGAGCCACTTCACGAAGGTATTCGATTGAGTGACGAGTTTTCGCCATTGGGTATGTGTCTGGGTCTTCAACTAAACCAACAACTTTTACATTTGTTGCAGCTAGTTCAAAATCTTGACCTTTAGCAGGAGACTCAACAATCTTACCAGTGACCTCAACAGAGCAACCAGTTGTCAGTTTAAGTACTTCTTCCTGGTAATTATTTAACTCATTTGGGACCACGGCCTGAATCGGGTCGAAACAAGAGCCGTCATAAATGGCAAGAAAAGAGATCCCAGCTTTGGAATCACGACGTGAGCGGATCCAACCGCGGACAGTGACTTCAGTGTCTACTGCCAGCTTTCCGCTTAATACGTCTGTTACAGGCGCGTAAGTCATGTTTAAATTATTCTCCGTTAAGGCACTTTGGTCGTAATTGACATATTGTGCTTTAAGATACATTCCGAAGCATTAATATTACCTGTCTTACGTCAAGCATCAAGCTTTGTTATCACTTGAAAGCGTAAATTGATGAAGTAATCGCTCTAATTGCTCTGCTAACTGTTCAAGATTTACACTAATCTCTTTAGATTGCATGGCATGAGATGAAGTTTCATCCGCATGACGGGTAATGGTTTCAATTTTTATATTTACTGAATCTGCCATATTGGCTTGTTCGGCACTTTGTTGCTGAATGTCATTCGCATGCGTGTTAACTACCTGAATATGATTACCTATATCAGATAAAGCTTGTGACAACTGTTCAATGGTTTCCATTTTTGCGTAGGCTGTTTTACAGGTATCTTCTACTGCTTTGGCTGATGCCTCACTGCCTTGATGTAAAACTTCAATAATGGTTTGAATATCGCCTGTTGCTTGGTGGGTACGTGTCGCAAGATTACGCACTTCGTCGGCAACGACGGCAAAGCCACGTCCTTGTTCTCCCGCGCGTGCCGCTTCTATCGCCGCGTTTAATGCGAGTAGGTTAGTTTGTTCAGCAATCCCACGAATGACATCCAAAATTGTTGTCACTTGGCTGCTTTGTTCATTCAGGTGGTTTATTCGTGTTTGCACGTTCTCAATATCTTTCACTAAGTAACGAATGTCATCGCCAGCACTGATCGCCAACTGTGTACCCTGGCGTGCGGAGTCGGACGCATTTTGACTTAGGGTGGCGGCTTCTGCGGTGCGTTGCTCAACATTGTGCTGTTGTTGTTGCATGTGTTCTATTGCCGCACCAATGTCAGTGGTTTCCGATCGCTGTGATTCGACTGCATGAGTGGTCTTGGAGGCAACACAGATTAGTTCATTTGCTTGAAGTGTCAGTGATTCTGATGTGGTTTGCACCTGTTGTAAGCTTGCAGAGAAGTTATCGAGCAGTTGATCGTAGCTTTGGCAGAGTTCACCAATTTCATCTTGGCGTGTTTCGTTCAGGCGTGAGCTAAGGTCTTTATTAATACTGGTGTGCTTCATGTAGTTTGATACACGGCGTAGCGGACGCACGATAATGCGGCGAATCATGAATAAAGCGAATAAGAAGCCAGTACCGGCAATTAATGCCATGATCCCGGCTGCAAGTAATAGCTCTTTGTTGACACGCTCATAGAGTGGGCCGAGGCTATATTCAAGGCGGACAACCCCCAGTACTTCACCTTCTGGCACTATGTGGCACGACAAACAATTTGTACCACGATAATCACTGCTCGCTTTCATAGGGAGAGCAACCAGTAAGTTTTGCCCATTTGGGGTCTGAACTGTTTCAACAATTTGTTCGCCCAGCAAGGCACGGCGATCGAATTCATCAACAGGAGTTTGACCTTTCAAACCCGCACCAAAATATTTGGTGATGCCTTCGCCGCGGATCACACGGACATTGTCGATACCTGAGTGTGACAGTACTTTTTGACGAAGAGTTTCTCGCTGTCCCATAGCGCCCGTTAACATCATCATGTTTAAGCTATCAAAATAGTTGCCAGCTTTATCGAGCGTTTGCTCGCTAATTACTGATTGGAGCAAGGCTTTCTGTTGATAAGATTCATAGGTTAACGACGCGGCAAGTACCAGTGTAAAAACGGCTAGCAGTGTGAGTAATAGTTTGTGAGCAATGGTTAATCGCATGTATTTCTTCCTTAAAAGCGATTGATGACGCTGCGGTCTAATGCCGCTTGTTGTTTGAAGTAGACTCTTTAATTTGACAAATTATTCGGTGTCTCTGACCGTACGCAGTGTGGAAGGATGATCACACATATTGATATGTTACTGATTAAAAATGTTAATCATTGGTTTTGGTATGGTTATTGTGATGTGGCGCATGCAATTGCATACTTTGTAATGTGATAGTGGTGGATAAAACTGACACAGATGAATTTATCAGATTTATTTGTCACAAATGAAACGGAAATCGCGCCAAAACTTTGTCGTTAAGGCGCGATGCATTGTTTTTAATTGTTATTAAATAGTAGCCAATTGTGACGCCACACTCCGTTATGGCGTAACGTATTCACAAGCACGTCCGTCATCAAGTATTGTGCCGTTTGCAATACCGGGTGGACGGGGTTGTGGCTGTCCTTCTGGCACAACTGGCGGTTGAATCGTCGTCACATTAGGCACGTCACTGGCGCTAATAAAGGTGATTGTATCGCTCCAAACTTCACCGTCATCGGTGGCAAATTGTAGCGCTGCTTGCCAGCGTGTTTGATGATTGAAGGCTTTAATTGTAAAGCGTAAGCCATCTGATTCTGTCATGGTGATACGCTCATTAAGCGAGCCATCAACAGCTTGATAAAACAGACTGCCGTTTTCATCTATTTTCCAATGTATATCAATGTTGAAACCACAACCTGCAGAATCGATATATTTTCCACGGAAAAAATCGCCATCGAATTCATCACTTAGTTTGAGAAAGCGTGAGCTGTCGCTGGCAAACTTTAGGGCTTTGTCATCGCTTGCAATGCCGGTTTCACCAATTAACATTGCTTCGTTAAAACGAACGACTTTATTATCCCAACCGACCATACAAGCCGCAGTTTCATTCTGATATTGGACTTGGGTTGATTTAGTTAAGGGTGCTACGGTCGTCATATCCCAACCAGAATCACCAGTGGTACACGCGGTGAGTTCAAACGGTGAATATTCTTTGTTGATAGACGAAAAGATAGAGTTTATTACAGGGCCAAAAGGATCAAAGCGCGAGAAGAACACTTTATAGGCATAGAGGTTAGTGTTTCGATCTCGGCTAGTGACTGCCATTAAATCAAAATCTTGTTCTTGGGCTGGATCCCAGTTGATCTTGAGGTAACCTTCAGGCGTGTGCGCCCAAGTGCGATCGTTAAATTGACGATCACCATTGATATAGTATTTCCAAGTGTTGTCAGGTTTTAGGATGACGGTGTCGATATCGCCAGTATCTGTTAGTTGGACTAGATGTTGGTTAATTAGCCCATCAACATCACTGGCGGTAAAGCGTTCATCGCCCCCACATTCAATAATTGCGTTGAGGTACTTATCCGTTGTTGCTGTTGAGGTATCCCCAAAGCTACAGCGACCAAAGGGTGGTAGGTTACTGCGACTTGCTGCGGAAAAAATCTGCGCTTTGGCGTTGTTATCGAAACCTGCGAAATGGAAGGCTTCGAATTTCAATAAGGTTTCCCCAATGTTGACGAAGTTTCGGTCTTCCACCAAAAAGAGGTTGTTGGTGGTGAAGCGGTAACTATCATCAAGCTGTTTGACAATATCTGGCACCACAAATTGAATAAACTCGGTATTACCTAATGTGACAGGGGCGAAAGTGCCTTCCGTGAACACATCCCAGTTATCGCCCGCGATATTGAACCAGTAATAAGCAGTAAAAAAGCCGTCATCTTCAATGAACTCAACGACGAATCTATCAGATAAGGTAAAGCCTTTTACCTCTAATACTTGGCTGGCTCGTACATTACTCGAAACATCCTCAAGCGCGGTAATATGCACGCTGGGTTGAGCGGGTGCACTGACTCGGCAAGCATCGTTGTTGTCGCGGGTGTCACACAATAAATACTGTTCTTGTTGCGGTTGCCACGTGAAATAGAAGCCGTATGTATCCTCGGTAAATTCTGTCTCGGCAGGGATGTATTTACTGATGTGATGATTATCTTTCGATGACAAGAAATAACGGATCTTCTTACCTGAAAGCGGATACACTTTCACGCTTAAATTGTTACCCAGTTCTTCACTGCCTTGTAGAGCCGAATTGGACATGACGGCTATTTTTTTTGTGGTTAAGACAACTTTGTCGTAATCGAATAAGCCTTGCCAACCGCCACCTGTGAATACTTGCTTCGAAATATCATTAGATGAAAAGCGGGTACTTTCACTGAAATAGGTAAAGTAAGTGGAAAAGTTGATGTCGGTGCTACCGTCTTTTCGCCAGCCTGTATCTGTCTGGCGGGTTTCGGCGCCATCATAAGCGTATTGGTTTGCATTGATACCGCTACCTTGGTTCGAATCAAAACTTTTTAGACGCCAATAACCGTCGGTTAATATCGCTTCGATGTTACCTTCTGCGCCGAGTTGCTCAGAGTAGGTACGATCGATAATGCCATCGGTAATATCTTTTACTTTGGTCAGTATTAAAATATTTTGCAGCGTCATGCCGAGTGTGCCTAATTGCGGACGTAAAGCCGATTCTATCTCGCTGTTTATCTGCGTCATGTAGGCAGTCGCTTCACGGAGTTTACGCACGTTAGGATCAACAACTGTTTCGAGAAATACCCCCCAATCACCTTTTTCGACGACACGTTTTGCGATGGCTTGGTAGGCGAGGGTACTGTTTAGTGACACGACCACTTCACCGCTGGTTAATGGCACCATGTAGAGGTATTTAGGTAAAGGGTCACCAATAATAACCTCAGGCTCATTGAAGAGATCAACTAAGAGTATGGCGTTCATTCGCAACGAGGTGTCGGCATCAAATTGATAGCCGCCATTGCTGAGTTTTTTCCAGCCAGACAGGGTAGAGGTACGATAGATTTTCCCTTGCCCGTCGATCAGTACCACTTTGAAATTCTTTTCTTGGAGGCTGGATAGGATATCAGCGTAAGCGGTACTAATAATATTGATTGATAGCGGTGATTTGGACTTGGGCGATGTTGATTGATAAGCCGTCGCTAGCCCTTCAGGTACATCTACCGTCACGGTAAATCGACTAGATATTTCAACAGCTTCTTGTGGTGCGACAACAGGATCATCACTGCCTCCACCACCACAGGCTGTTAATATTCCACCAAGCATGGCTACAGCCATGATGCGAATGAAAGCACGCATAGCAACTCCCCTGTTAAAACGGTAAATCGTGCAACTGCACGAAGGTTATGCTTGAACGCATTTCTCATCATGAATAGTTTAGTTAGCGCGAGAAATGTCGATCTATTTTGGGTGAGTATAGAAAGGCCAAGAGGGGGCTTGTGTGAAACTATGCGACCGATCTTGAAGATGGTGCTGAGGTCTAAAAAATAAGAATGTGTAAAAAGGTTGTACAGTAAAGAAGAGGAGTCAGCAAAATAAAGCTCAGTGCAATAAAGTATGCACTGAACTTAAATCACGTCACTCTTATTGAGATTGAGCGAAGGTTACCTTATGCAATCGCGAGATATTTGTGTGTTTGAATCGATAAGCGCCAGTTGCGTTTCACACAGGTTTCAATACACAGATCGGTGGCACGTGGTTTTTGGCTGATAGGCTGAAGGGCAATAGTCACATCGCTGCGTAATGCTTTGCCTTCGATCAATGCATTTAGTTGGTCGATGTCTTTTTGCGTGCCGACTGGGTGTTTGATTTCGTTAGCGCGTTCTAGGGCACTTGCAAGTACAGGTAACTTGGCTTTCATATTAATTTTAGGTGAAACCGTCACCCAGGTGGCTTCTGTCGTTAATACTTCAGATGTACCACTGGTTTCAATTTGACACTGAAATCCCGCACTTTCTAACGCTTGCGTCAGCGGCAGTAAATCATAGATGCAAGGTTCGCCACCTGTAATCACAACGTGTCTTGCGGTGTAGCCTTGGTCAATCAGTAACTGTACAACGCCATTTGCGTCGAGTTCTGTCCATAATGGTGAGTCTTCTTTTTTCGCCATGATGGTATCAAGGTCAGTAAAATCGCTTGGCTCTGCACTCCAAGTTTGTTTGGTATCGCACCAAGAGCAACCAACAGGACATACCTGTAATCGAACAAAAATGGCAGGAACTCCAGTGAAAACACCTTCACCTTGAATTGTTTCAAAGACTTCGTTTAATTTGTACACCGTAAACCTCAGTGGAGAATGCTAATTTCATTCAACGAAAAAATTACGCAAAATATTGCTTAGTAGCATGCCTTTTACCGTTATCAAGAGCCGGAATAATGCGCTAATTTGTAATTCATCGTGATGAGTATCACGTACTGGGAAGATTGAACTTCACAATTACTTCGCAAAGTAAAAAAATTCACCTGTACGTTTTTTTCTTATCAGGAGTATTGGCAATGTATGTCGCTCAGCCTGGACATATCGATCATATAAAACGAAACAATGCCGGCAGCGTCTATAAACTCATTGACCAGTTTGGGCCTATCTCTCGCATCGAATTATCAAAGCGAAGTCAGTTAGCACCAGCCAGTATTACCAAAATAACCCGTGAATTAATTGATGCGCATCTTATCAAAGAAACCCCGTATCAGGAATCAACAAGTCGAGGTCGCCCTGCGATTGGCTTAGTGCCCGCCAATGAAGGCTGGCAATTCATGTCATTGCGCTTGGGGCGAGGTTACTTAACCATCGCCTTGCACGAGTTAGGCGGCGATATTTTGGTGGAAGAACGCCAGAATATTGATGAACTCGAACAAGATGATGTGCTTAGTAAGCTGCTGGAAGAGATCAATACCTTTTTTGCCAACCATGTGAATGAAGTTGATCGCATTACGGCGATTGCAGTGTCATTGCCGGGTGTTGTGAATGCGCACGATGGTGTGGTTGTACAAATGCCGCACTATAATGTTGAGAACTTGGCCCTGGGGCCAGCACTTCATGAAGAAACAGGTTTACCTGTCTTTATCGGCAACGACACACGTTCATGGACGTTGGCGGAAAAGCTGTTTGGTAATTCACGTGGTGTTGCTAATTCAATCTTGGTGTCGGTTCATCATGGTGTGGGTGCGGGTATTGTGCTTGATAACACCGTGCTACAAGGTCGTATTGGTAACGTAGGTGAATTGGGTCATATTCAAATCAAACCTTATGGTAAGCGATGCTTCTGTGGTAACCATGGTTGCCTTGAAACGGTTGCCAGTCTGCCTGCGATACTTGAACAAGTTGAAACACGGTTACGAGAAGGTCACCCGTCTTCACTTCATGGTCGTAAGGTAACGATTGAAAGTATCTGTGATGCGGCATTAGACAATGATACTTTAGCACGCCAAGTGATTATCGAATTAGGTCATCACCTTGGGCAAGCTATTGCGATTATGGTCAACTTATTTAATCCAGAGAAGATCTTGATTGGTGGCGAGTTAAATCATGCCAAGAAAATTCTTTATCCTGCCATTATGGAATGTATCCGTACGCAATCATTGCCGGTTTACAATAAAGATTTAGAGATTGATGAAAGCTGTTTTTACACTCAAGCAACCATGCCGGGTGCAGCTTTGGTAAAACAGGCGCTTTATGATGGTCACTTATTAATGAAGTTGATCAACGAAGGATGAAAGCTTCGTTTGCTAGGTCTAGCAGTTGAACCCGCGCTATAAACTAACTTGAAATAAAAAAGCAGCCGAGTGGCTGCTTTTTTAATGTCTCTAGTTGACGGCTTTTAGTTAAGCAGTTGCAATCAATCCCAGCTTAATATTGTCCAGTTTGGTTGATTGGCATGCGCTCGAAGGCGAGGGCAAGGGTTAACCAAATAAGCAAAGTCAGCGTGTTCACACAAAGCCAGATCGTTGATTGAATCAGTAAAAAAATGCACTTCGCTGTAGTCTTTTTCTTGCGCGGTAAGCCATTGATTAAGGCGCGTTACCTTGCCTTCACGATAACTTGGCACGCCTGAAATTTGGCTGGTATAGCAATTATTCGATTCGACTAAATCAATCCCTAACGCAACGGGTATTCCCAAGCGGCGGCCGACGGCTTGCACTAAGAAGGTGACCGATGCAGAGATGATCACCATATCGATATTGTCACGCTGCAATTGTGCTATCAGTGTTTTAGACTGATTAAACTGCTGGGCTAAAATATGTGACTCCACACACTCTGCTACTAGCGCATCAACGTCTGCTTTAGGCATGTCGGCAAGGGGAGCCATCGAGAAGTTGAGGTAATCCTCCATATCTAACTTCCCGTTAGCGTATAAGCCCATTAATCGCTGATCTTCTGCGATAAAGCCTGCATCAGCCGCAATACCTTTCTCAACTAAAAATTCATTCCAGATCATCGCGCAATCAGCGTTGATCAGGGTTTCATCCATATCAAAAACATACAAAGGGGTCGACATGCTACGCGCTCACAGGTTGAATTTCGTTAAGGTTAAACAATAGCTCTAATTGACTGCCAGCTGCGAGCAATCTTTCTGATGAACGGTTAAGTAAATCAACGGTGAGTTCACAATCATCGACATCAACTTGGTATCGAATGACGTTACCCAGTAGTTGGTGGTTTTTAATGGTGCCTGTTTGTGGTGCAGATATATGATCACCGTATTGGCGGCCAGCCTCTTTTACGTAGATAGATTCCGGTCGGATAGCCACTTTCCAGCTCGTCTCGATATCAAAGAGTTGTTTGGCTTTGTCGGCATTAACCAAGTTGTAGTGACCCATGAATCCAGCTACAAACTCGTTGGCAGGTTGGGTGTAGATCTCTTCTGGCGATCCTGCTTGAACGATTTTCCCTTTGTCCATTAAGAAGATCCGATCCGACATGATCATGGCTTCTTCTTGATCGTGGGTTACAAAGATAGTCGTAAGATCCATCTCTTTTTGAATGTCACGGATCTGTTGGCGCAAATGCTTGCGGATCTTAGCATCCAGCGCTGAAAGCGGCTCATCTAATAATAGAATTCGAGGCTTAACAACCAAGGCTCGTGCTAATGCCACCCGCTGGCGCTGACCGCCTGAAAGCTGGTGTGGATAGCGCTTTTCACGGCCACCAAGCTCAACCAAACCAATAACTTTAGCGACTTCACGTTGGATATCGCTACTCGCCATCTTTTTCATTTTAAGGCCAAACGCGATGTTTTCTTCGACCGTCATATTGGGAAAAAGCGCGTACGATTGAAATACCATGCCAATGCCGCGTTGCTGTGGGGTTTGTTGAGTGATGTTTTCACCGTTAACCCATATTGCACCACCATTGAGTGGGTCTAACCCTGTCAGGCTACGTAAAAGTGTCGATTTACCACAACCACTCGGGCCAAGTAAGGTGATGAATTCCCCTTTTTCTATGGTGAAATCGACATTTTCAAAGACAGTGTTATCACCAAAACGTTTGGTTAGGTTTTTCGCAGTTACATAACTCATGAGTTTGCTCCTCGGCTGAAACGACTTGCCAGCCAAGTCAGTACAAAAATAAATAGGAAGTAGGTCATCACCAGTGCAGATGTAAAGTGGCCACTGGTGTTACGCATGTTGTATAAATACATTTGCAGGGTTTCGTAGCGGGTGCCGACCAAAATATTGGCGAAAACAAACTCACCCAGTAAGAAAGAGAAAGACAAGAACAGCGATGCCATTAAGCCTTTTTTTAAGTTAGGTAAAATAATCAGTAAGAAGGCTTTCGATGTGCTTGCTCCCAGCAGGTGTGCGGCATCCATCAAATCTTGCAGATTGATAGCATCAAAACTATTGGCAATGGCGCGGTACATAAAAGGCAACGCAATGGTGAAATAGGTGCCAATCAAAATCCAAGGCGTGCCGATGAGTGCAATTTCACTGTCGGCGTATAGCTGAAGCAAACCAACAGACGACACCACAGGCGGTACTGCGAAAGGTAACAAAATCAGCATATTCATGACTTTGTGAAGCTTAGGAAAGTAATAGAACACCACAAAAATCGTGGGAAGAATCAAGATTACGCTTAGCGTTAGTGCTGCAATACAGATAAACAGCGAGCGGCCAAAGGCATCAAGAAAACGGCTATCAGTCAGTAAGTTAATATACCAATCAAAGGTAAAACCATCGGGTAATACCGTTGCTCCCCAGCGCGAAGAGATTGAATAGACAAACGTCGCTAATATGGGAATGAGCATGATGCTGACAATCGAGTACACCACGGTTTTGTGGAAAGCTGTATTCAGGTTTTGCATTAGTTTTTCTTCCCTGCGTAGCTTTTGGCGATAAGCCACTGGTTAACAACGGTGATGAAAGCCAGCATTGCCATAAGGATGACTGAGATAGCGGCAGCGAGGTTAGGCTCAAGGAATAAATCCCCTGATACCAAGCTCGCAATACGAACGGTAATGATGTTGTAGTTGCCTGATGTCAGAGCGAACACACTGGCATACGCGCCAATGGCGTTGGCAATCAAAATAATTAAGGTGCCAAACAGGGCTGGTGACAGAACAGGTAAGGCAATCTTTAGCCAGTAATGCCAGGTTTTTGCACCTAACAGTGCAGCTGCCGCTTGCCAATCATCGTTTAGGGCATCAAAAGCTGGGTAGAGCAGTAACACTGCCAATGGAATCTGAAAGTAGATATACAGAATCAATAAGCCCCATTTGCCATATAAATCAAAATCGCCTAATAAGCCGTACTGTCTTAGCAGCAGAGTGATAGCGCCATTGGTTCCTAAAATAATGATGAAGGCGAAGGCGAGAGGTACGCCAGAAAAGTTACTGCTCATGTTAGTGAAAGCAACCACACCATCGCGGATTTTAGAATCTACTCGGCGCAGCGATGAAACCAGCAGCGTTGCGATCGCGAGGCCAATAATGCTCGACCATATGGATAACCATAAACTGTTGCTGAATGCTTGCATCATGAAAGCAGAATCAAATATCTCGCTATAGTTATCAAGTGCAAATTCATCGTCGTAAATAAAGCTGTTTACTAGCACCCAGATCATTGGGGCGAGCTGAAAAAGGTAGAAGAACACCGCAAAAGGCGCCAGCCAAAGCGCGGGCTTTAATTTGCTCAATCGACTTTTAATGCGTGAAGAAGACGCAGGGGATGCCTGCGTCAGAGTCGAGCTACTCATAGGGCTAACAATTCCTGAGTATAAGGTTTGTTGTGGTCAAGGTTCATCAGTTGGCAAACCAAGCCGCAGATCTCTGTTTGTTTTACGGTTTTAGTGATGTCTTGTTGGTGGGTGAACTTGTCACCAATCACAAAGAAGGGCACTTCACGCTCTTCTGGCAAAATACCACCGTGTGATAAATCGTTGTTCATGCCGTGATCACTGGTGACGATCACTTGATAACCATCCGCTAGCCACTGCTCGATATAGTTAGATAAGTAAATGTCTGCACCACGCGCACTGTTGCGATACTGTCGTGAATCTAAACCAAACTTATGGCCGATATCGTCAATGTTCATCGGGTGGATCAACAAAAAATCTGGGTTATATGTACGGCGTAAATACTCGGCATCTAAAAACAACGCCTCATCTGGGTAGTGATCCCAGTGATAGAAACAGCCATGTTGAATATTCATGGTTTCGTCATGGGTAACGCGATCACGCACGGCATTGTAAGGCGCACGGTTATACAGCTCACTGACCCAATGGTATGCCGCTGCCGCCGTGACTTTGCCCTGAGATTTCGCCAAACTGAAAATGGAATCGTTATGCGATAAACGTGCAATGTCGTTGTTCACTATGCCGCTTTCGACAGGACGAATACCCGTTAAAATACATTCGTACAGTGGGCGAGACATCGACGGTAGCTCGCATTGTATTGGGTATAAGGTTGCTCGTTGCTGCTCAATCAGACCATTTAAGTAGCCCATACAATCACGGGCTACTTGGTAATTGAGGCCATCAAGCACAACTAAAATGACCTTGTTTTTCATCGTAATAATCTCTGTATCAGTCTTTGGATCGCGTCGTTATTTCAAGTGAGTCTTAACGATTACTGCTGGTGAATAAGAACACTTTCTTGCCATTGACGTGGCAGCTTACGTGCTGATTTTTCCCATGCTTTAAAGTCAGTGACTGGCTGTACATTGGTGTAAAGGTCGTTTGATAACAGCTTATCTTGGACTGATTTAGGCAGGGTGACATTGCTACGAATAGGGCGAGCATAACCTTCAGCAAGGTTAATTTGGCCCTGATCGCTAAAGATATATTCACGCGCTAGTTTTGCGGCGTTAGGGTTTTGAGCGTACTTGTTGATGATGGTGGTGTAGCCTGAAATGACCGAACCATCTTGAGGAATAGTGACAGTGAAGCGGTCACGATCGATTTTGTCGCGGTAATTTAGGGCGTTAAAGTCCCACATTACAGCTACTTCAACTTCGCCTTTTTCAAGGTTCGCCATATTAGGATCAGTGAAAGATAAACGGCCTTGCTTTGCTAGCTTAGAGAAGAATTTAAGCGCAGGTTTAAGGTTCGATTCGTCACCACCTTTGGCAAACGCGGCGGCTAAAATGGCATTGTTTGCTTGGGCTGCAACACCGACATTGCCAACAGTGACCTTGTAATCACCATCTAGTAAATCATCCCAGCTTTTCGGTGCATTCTTTACTTGGTTGTTGTTGGTAATAAAAGAAATCGTGCCTGTGTAAGCCAGCGCCCAATGACCGTCTTCGTCTTTGGCCCAATCAGGAATGCTATCCCATGTGGTTGGCTTGTATGCTTGTGTCACGCCTTTTTTAACTGCTACACGAGCGAAGGCAAAACCGATATCACCGATATCTGCAGTTGCACTTTTTTTCTCAGCTTCAAATTTTGCAATTTCTTGCGCCGAACTCATATCGGTATCTTGGTGTTTCAAACCGTAGTTAGCTTGGAGATCAGCCCAAGTTCCTTTCCAGTTAGCCCAACTGTCTGGCATCCCTACACTGTACACAGCGCCTTCTTTTTGGGCTGCTTGAATAAGTGTGTCTAGGCTTGCGTCTTTCGCTGCTACCGATGCGGAAAAACTGGTTGCAATTAGAGTTGCAGAAAATGCGGTTGAACGGCTAAGCAAAGTATTCATTGTCTCCATCCTTCTGGACTAGGTCAGTAAGTTCGACTTGTATGGTAGGGAAGGAATATGACGCTTTTAATGGAGTTTTTTTACAGTTTTAATGCGGTTATATGTCGTGAATATTTCAATAATCCAATAGGGAGCAGTGAAAGATATTGTCATTAAATTGTTATTTAGCTGTCTTATCTTGTTCATCAATTATGGTTGTTGGACTAGATCAGAGATGGGCACACACGCAAATACACAGCTAGGAAAAATAAAAACGATTCTTCGCCAGCAAATGCAGTCACGTTTGATCAGCCAAAGACAGAAACTACCTTCTGAAAGAGAGCTAAGTGAACTGTTTGCAACAACACGTATCACCATTAAAGATGTATTAGTGTCGTTAGAAACCGAAGGGCTTATTTATCGCGAGGAGCGGCGTGGCTGGTATGTATCGCCCGATCGAATCTGCTATAACCCGCTGTCACGAAGTCACTTTCATCACATGATTAGTGAACAGCATAGGAGTGCTGAAACCCGCTTGCTGAATATTCGCACCGAAGTGGCGGTAGGTGACTATGCTAAAGCACTCGATCTTCAGGAAATGGTGCAAATCCATGTTATTGAACGCTTGAGGTATATTGATGGGAGAGCTGTATTATTTGTTGAAAATTGCTTAAAAGCCGCATTGTTTCCCCATATATTGGCAGAGGATCTGACACTGTCATTGACGCGACTTTATCGAGAAAAATACGGTTATGAAACACAACGTTCACGCTTTGACGTGATTCCAACCGCAGCACCTGCTCATGTCGCCAAAGCACTGAACTTAGCCGAAGGCCAGCCTGTAATGAAAATATGCCGGGTAAACTACAAGCAAGACGGCGAGCTTATTGATTGCGAGTTTGAGTACTGGCGACCTGATGCAGTCATGATTCAGATCGACAGTGGAGGTTAGCTCGTAATCATGGCATTAAAAGCGCTCTTTAATCCCCATGTAGCGTTCACGAATATGCTCAATTAAGGCCTGAATTCGTTTAGATGGTTTTTTGGTATAAGGATAAACTGCGTAAATACCAACTACTTTTCCCGAGTGTTTTGGCAGGACTTCAATCAGCTCACCGCGTTGTAATTCATCATAAATTAAACAGGTGGGTAGGTAGGCAATCCCGTTACCCTTGAGTGCCGCCTTTTTCAATGCTGCTGCATTATCTGAGGCAAAATTACCTGCAACTTTTAAAGTGTAATTTTCGTTATTGTTACGGATGAATAACCAATCAAAGGGCCCGGTACTTTGCTGGGTATAACCCAAGCAATTGTGGTGTAGCAAACCTTTGGGGGTTTCAGGTAAGCCAAATTGCGCAATATAATTTGGCGAGGCACAAATCATCCAACGAGAGTTGAAGATATGGCGAGCAATGAGGCTGGAATCTTCTAAGTAGCCAGTACGAATAACAAGGTCAAAGTTGTCTGATACTAAGTCAACGAAGTGATTATCCATCGACATTTCGACAGTTAAGCCTGGGTGACTTTGGCAAAAATCGGACAAGGCTTCAGCCAGTAGAAGTTCGCCTGAAATGGTGGGAACAGAAACTCGAATATTACCTGATAGTGCTTCGCTATAGCCAGTGACAGCATCAAAGGCGGATTGTGCCACTTGATTGATTTCTTTGGCACGATGGAACAGCACAGAACCGGGTTCTGTCAGCGTCAACTTTCGTGTTGTGCGGTAAATCAGTTGTACACCAAGCTCATTTTCTAACTTACTGATGCGCTTACTGACGACCGATTTAGTTATTTTGTTTATTTCCGCGACCTTGCTAAAAGAGCCATGCTCGATCACTTGGGTAAATAACACTAAATCGTCGATTTGAGGCATAAAAGAACTCGTTAATGGTGATAGTGATAAATCAGGTATATAGGAAAGTAGTATAAAGCTAAAAAGGCCATGCTCCAATTGAAGCATAGCCTTGACTCTTTAACTATTGATTTGACTTATAGGTCGTCGATAATCACGTAAGTCGCATAAATAGGGCCGTGAACACCAACCACTTTGATTAACTCGATATCGGCTGTTGAACTAGGACCAGAGATGAAGTTAACGCAGGATGGCATACGTTCACCTTTTTGCGCTTTCTCGTGTAGTTTGGCGGTTGCTTGGGTTAAGCGCGCCACCAAAGTACTTTTAGGTACAACAAACACGGATGCTTCAGGTAGTAGGCTGATTGCACGGCCTTGTGCTGGGTTGCTGTAAAGCACCATAGTGCCAGACTCAGCTAAGGCTTGTTCGGCAAATACCACGCCTACCTTTGCGCGTTCAGCCACTTCAATGTTAGGTGCGTAACCGAGTTCTGGGTTCCAGACGTGGACATGGTGAGTGTCAGTCTTTAGCTGCTCTACATCGATTAAGTTTAATAAACGCGGGTCGGCTGAAATTACCGTTTCTTCCACTTTAGCCGGAGCGTCTGCATCTTGTGTTTCATCTTCACAGTATTTTTCACATACCGCCGCCAATGTCTGGGTAAGATCAGCTTGTGTTGTTTCAACAGCATGCGCACCTAATGCGGTGTGCGTGTAATCAACTAGTGCCGCTTTTAGTTCATCTAGGCTGTAATCTGCCATCACTTCTTGGTGGCAGGTGTATTTCAGTGCTGGTCGCTCAACCGCTTCGATTTGGCGAGGGCGGCCTAGTTTTTCTGCAATGTTATCTAAGAAACTGTCGCGATTATGAATTTGACTCATGATTGCCACTCCTCGTTAATTACGGTTTTTGAACCAGCTACGGAAAGATTGACCGTCTGGTGTAGGTAAATCGCGCGCTTCAGTCCACTCACTAATCGCACCCATATTTACGGGTAACTTACCATTTCGAATTAGGCCGCTGGCCATTGTGGCACCCACGCGTACGGTGGTATCCCATAGAATTGGTCGAGCATTAATGAAATTGAATACACCAACAGATGCACGTTCGCCCAATGGTGTGACTTTCTGTTCACCCATTTTCTGGCGGTGTTTCAGTAGCAGGTCTGAAAGTGGAATTTTTACTGGGCATACATCATGGCAGGCCTTACACAAACTACAGGCATAAGGCAGATCTTTGAAATCATCGTAGCCACCCAGTAGCGGTGACAAAACAGCACCAATTGGGCCAGAATAGATAGAGCCGTAAGATTGACCACCAATATGGCGGTAAGCAGGGCAAGTGTTAACACAAGCCGCGCAACGCACACAGCGTAGAATGTCGCGAAATTCTGATCCTAATATATCTGAGCGACCGTTATCGACGATCACTAAATGGAACTCTTCAGGGCCGTCAGTTTGATCATCTTCGCGCGGACCTGTTAGTGCGGTGACATAGCCAGTTAGCGGCAAGCCAACAGCACTGCGGCACAAGAGGCTGATAACAATATCCAGCTCTTCAAAGGTAGGAACAATACGCTCCATCCCCATTACCGCGATATGTGTTTTGGGTAAGCTAGTCGCAAGACGAGCATTACCTTCATTAGTGACGAGTGTAACTGTGCCGGAATCTGCCACGGCGAAGTTACAGCCAGTAATACCAATGTCTGCTTCAAGAAAATCGTGGCGAATGTAATCACGCACGTAGCGGGTTAATTCTTCAGGGTCTTCACTGCCTTGATAACCAATTTTATCTTGGAAAATATCACGGATCTGGTAGCGGTTTTTGTGCAGGGCTGGCACAACGATGTGCGATGGGGGATCGCAGTCATCGACTTGAAGAATATATTCGCCTAAATCGGTTTCTACTACTTCACAGCCGTTACGTTCAATTACATGGTTGAGGTTAATTTCTTCCGTTACCATGGATTTAGACTTAACGACTTTTTTGGCATTTTTTGCCTGAATAATGCTTTCTACATAGCTAGTGGCTTCTTCTGCGGTGTGGGCAAAGAAGACCTGACCGCCATTTTTTTCGACACTTTCGCTCAGTTGATGCAGGTAGTAATCCAAGTTCTCTAGAACATGGTTACGAATATCCATCCCCATTTCGCGCCATTCTTCCCAGTTGCCAAGTTTGTCTGCCGCTTTTTGGCGGTTGGCGTACATACGGGTTTGGGCATTGGCGACAGATTTACGCATAAAGTCATCTTTCATTTGGACTTTAATACGATCTTTAAATTTTACATTGCTGGTTTTCATCGACATGTGTGATCTCCTTAGCGGCTCATCAGCACATCAACAATGTGCATTACTTTAACGGGTTTACCTTCACGGTTAAGACGGCCACCAATGTTGATTAGGCAGCTAACATCTGCGCCGATAAGAAAATCAGGTTCTACCGCTGAGATGTGATGGACCTTTTCTTTGACCATCTCACCAGAAATTTCGGCCATTTTCACAGAGAAGGTTCCGCCAAACCCACAACAGGTTTCTTGGTTCTCAATCGGTAGCAACTCTAAACCCTCGACATTCGCGAGCAGCTTGAGTGGTTCTTCACGAACGTTCAATTTACGGATTAAGCTACACGACGGGTGATATACACCACGTCCTTCAAGACGGGCGCCAACGTTCTCAACACCTAAGGTATTTACGACAAATTGGGTTAATTCAAACAGACGATCCGCAACTTTCTGCGCACGCTCCGCCCATTCTGGTTCATCAGCCAGATATTCTGGGTAACGTTTTACCGATGCTGCGCATGAGCCTGCAGGGGTCACAATCGGTAGATCATTACACTCAAATGCGCGAATAAGGTTTTTCATTGCAGGTTTACTGCTGTCGATATAGCCACTATTGAGAGAAGGTTGACCACAGCAACCTTGTTGCTCAGGGAAAATAACATCGCAGCCAAGTTGTTCGAGTAACAGGACTGTTTTTTTAGCTACTTCAGCTTTTACCGTGTCGCATAGACAGGTGACAAAGAAGTTAACCTTCATACATTGCTCCAGTTGGCAGCATTGCTACCGTATAGTGATTCTGGCAACGCTTAGCGTTGTCTGTTTATACCCATCTCGATACTGACCTATCTATACAAGTATAAGAACGTATCGAGATGGACTAAAAGTCGGCCCCTGATGCGAGGCCGTTTATTGTGTGTCTCTAATTGTGTTACTGATGTTTCTTCTTATTATTATGGGTACGGATTGGTTCCTAATCGCTCCGAATGCTGCGCTTGTAGCGAGTCTTTATTAAATAAACACACTCACTACCGCAACAATTGCACCATAAAGCACCATAGGTATAACGGTACGCTTAATGATGTAACCTTCTTTATTCGCTATCCCTAAGATTGTAGATACCGCAATAATATTGTTAATGCACACCATGTTACCCATAGAGCCACCAACAGACTGTAGGGCTAAAATAGTCGTGTCGGGTAAGCCAACGGTGTGGGCGATGGTTTGTTGGATACCACCGAAAGTCAGGTTCGATACCGTGGCAGAGCCAGAGAAAAATGCCCCTAGTGCACCAAGGTAAGAAGCAAAGAACTGCCAGTTTGTACCTGTTAAATCAGAGAACGCGCGTCCTGTTGTCATGATTGGCGAATTATCGCCACCCATCATCATGAACTTCACCATAATCAATGCGCCCACTAATGCGATAAACGGCATCTTGATACGGCTAGCTGTTTCGCTAAATACTTGCTTAACCACAGCCTTTGGTAGCTTGAACACTGGGATTGAAATCAGCACAACTAAGAAGAAAGGGATTAATGCAGGCACGTACAATGTTTTGTAAGCCCATGCGGTTTCAGTACCTAGAATATTACTCAGTTTGATGATTAGCGCTTGGCTAATAGACAAATCACCCAAGAAACCTAAGTTCAAGTTAAGCATTGGCGTTGCATCGGTTAGCATGCCTTTAATGCCTAATTGCTGAATACGGGTAACAATTAAGATGACGATTAACATCAAAGTTGGGCTCATTGCTTTTACAATCTGACCAAACGGAATGTGTGTTGTCTTATGTTGTGTATCGGCTTCAGGTTCTTCTAACCCCACCTTGTAACGGGCAAGAACAATTGATACCGCTAAACCAATAGCACCACCAATCAGGGATGGGAACTCGTAGTTCCATTGTGCAAATAGGATATAAGGCACAGTACAAGCAAGAATGCTCAATTGGATAAACAGCATATTGCGACGAATTTGCTGCCAGCTAACCACAAAGCGCAATGCCAATACAGGAATGACAAAGGCAGCAATAGCATGCATTAGTGCTGAATTACGACCGACTTCAAGTAGCTCACTGTCGCTTAGCCCTAAATTGCCGAAGCCAAACCATGTTGGCGTCCCAACGGCACCGAAAGAAACGGGAACAGAGTTCATCACCAGCGCTAACATTGCGACTTTAAGTGGATTAAAGCCTAAACCAACTAGGATAGGTGCAGCGATGGCCGCGGGTGTACCAAAACCTGATGCACCTTCAATCATAAAAGCAAATGCCCAACCAATAATCATTAGCTGTGCAACTTGGTTGCGGCTGATGGTTTCTAGCCATTGGCGAATAACATCTTCAGCGCCTGAAAGGGCGATTGTTCGGTTTAATAAAATGGCGCCCGCAATAATAGAAATTGGGGTAATGGCAGATAACATCCCTGCGACAATATTGGCGCTAAGTAAGGTGACATCTGAACCAAAGTAAAAAAGTTGTAGGGCACCAATTAATAATGCCGTCACCGGTAACGCGATGTGCGATGGCAATGCATTCTTTTTGGTCATCATCCATATCAGTAGCAAGATAGGGACTACCGAAATAACAAGGTTTAACATGCTGTATTCCACTCTATCGTGACTATCCATGCCGAGTGTTGTGTGCACTAAAGCGGTAGTCGATTTTGTAATTATTAATGTTGTAACTTTCGTGAATTTTTCTTGGTGTTTCGATTTCTACGACGTCGTGGGAAGAATATTGTAAGTATGAAAATACAGTTCGCTATGCTTTTTATTTGGTGATTTCATCAGACAAATCACCAATGTGTGATTGGTAATGAAATGTTAAATTCCAATATTCACTTTGCTTTGTTTTAAATCAATGGCTTATGTTTGCTGGGGTAAATCTAATAAAAGTCAATTGGAGCACTATTGGAAACAATGATTTTGTATGAATGACCTAATGAAATAGCGGCATTAAGAGTGTGGATTTAGCGAAATCGTGCTTTTCTGCGTGAAGTTCAATTTTAGCTGAAAATAAGTGGTGTAATAAAACTACATTTAGGGCGTTTTTATGTGGTTTTGAACTTTTATTACAAGGTGAAAATGCGTAGGGGGGATGGTAAGAACAGGGAGCACAAGCAGAGGGAGCCGACAATGCAAAAAACACCGAGTAGTGATCACTCGGTGTTTTTGGGCAAGCCTAATTAGGTTGAATCGATTTAGCTTAGTAAATGACTTTACCTATCCCATTTAGCAGTTGGCTAACACCTTGAGTAAAGTGCAGCGGGGCATTTGCCACTGTATAGCACAGACACCCTTCTTTGGTTTCAGGGGTGTGATGGTTAGAGGCATCTAGCCAAATAAAATCGCCAGCGTGATATACACCATTCTCATCACTGAATTCGCCTGCCAATAGTAATGTTAATTCGTAGCCTTTGTGCGTATGTGCTGGAATTGTGCCTTCTTTATCAATATGAAGCAGGCTTGCGCGTACTTCTTGTTCTTCAAGTGGTAAACGGGCACGAGTAATTTTACCTAATCCATGCCAATTTAAACCATCGAAACTACGAAGCGCACGTGGTAGTGGGTAGCGCGAGCCTTTACATTCCACGGTCGTAACTTCAACCGGTGTATGCACTATTGGCTCTGCTGTTTCATTTTCTACAATGTCAGAAAACATCGCATCAAAGTTGGCTTGCAGATCAAATTCAGCTTCGGCAGATGCTACAGCACTTTTCGGCTCCGTCGGTGTTTCGGCGTCACGCCAAGAGCGCATGGCTGTTTGCGTGGTAAGTTTATCGGCTTGCTGTTGGCAGCATGGGCATAGCTCAATATGAGCAGAGACCGCAATTGAAAGTGATAGCGGTAGCTTACCTTCCACGTAGTCTTGCATTAACGCTGCATGCGGGTGATGTTTAATCATCGCTATTCTCCAATTGCCCTCGTAACTTTTGTAACCCAAGACGCAATCGTGACTTAATTGTTCCCACAGGAACGCCTAACTGGTCGGCGACATCTTGATGAGATCGTTGGTTTAAATAAATCTCCTTCACCACTACTTGCTGTGCTTCGGGCAAGGTCTCTATGTAAACCAGCAACTCGTCACTCAAGGTTGCATTGGCTTGTTCATCTGTGTGGCTTGCGAGCCGCTCTTCAAAAATAGGCCATAAATCGTCACTATAATTATCTTCTCTGCTTGATTGCTGTTTACGGAGCATGTCAAAACAAAGATTACGCATGATGGTGTAAATCCATGTTGATGCGGCTCCTTTCGAGCCATCAAAAAGATGGGCTTTGCGCCACACTTTCATCATTGTTTCTTGGACAAGCTCCATTGCAACCGCTTCTTGCTTTAAGTACTTCAATCCGTAGATACGAACTTTTGGGCTGAAATGTGAAAAAATAACAGCGAACGAAGACTTATCACGGTGCAATGCGATATTGGCAAGCAGTTCTTTTTGTTTCTCAATACTCAATTCATCCATTGAAACTCTAGCCCGAGGTTGAGGTCGATTAGATTGAGTATGATAGTAATTTGTTAATGACATAATCTCAATAATGCCTCTGTTAAGAAACACTTCCACGAACATGTATTGAGATTTACGTAGCGGAATTAGGAATGGATCACTTATCTTTTTAATTCTTCGTCTATAACTGAGTGTAGAAAGGACAATGCAGCCTTGTGATCGCTGCGACTCATAAACCATTGCTTTTGCTCTGTACCTATAGGCAAAATCTCGAGCCAACGCTGACATACCCATGCCATATCTTCAAAATCTGGGTGAGGATAATGCGCTGCATGTTCAGGGTATTCTTCAAATAGCATTTGAAGCCCACTAGATAAATCACGGTCGATATATTTTATTTCGGTGGGAGTCCAATTGGGGATAATTGACGTCGTTGCCATGATCAAACCATCATCTTCTGTCCAATGCTGATTGATCACAAATTTATCGATAGCACGTACAGTGATACCCAAGAAGCCATCGGGCATTTGATCAAAATCGGTAATAACAACGCGTGAACCAAAGTGACAAAGGTTGTCATCGGTTTGCATGCAAAGGCCAAAACCTTCATTAGATGCCATCGCCATTTTGACTAATCGGACATACCTAGGTTCAAATATTCGAAGCGTGCTTATCCCACCAGGTAGTAGGTATAGCTTAAGGGGGAATAGGGGTAACTGCATCATATAACCCTTACTGACGTTAATAATGCCTGCCAATAGGTAGCGGCATATATCGCGAGAACAGTCATTTACCTAGCAAGTTATTATTGACCTATCCGTGTGCTTTATAGGGCTAGATTGAATCACTGGTACTCAAAGAGAACGCATATACGTTCTAGTACGAATTATTATTATTTAACGATCATTGTGTAGCTTTGGGTTTAGTATAAGCAGACAAATGTAGGAATTTGTCTGCTTTTCGATAATGGCGTTATTCTGATGCAGAAAGCACAGTAAAAATAGCAGAAGTGAGTTTACTAAGTTGCTCTGGCGTAATAATAAAAGGTGGCATGATGTACACAAGTTTCCCGAATGGGCGAATCCAGACACCAGCATCTACAAATGCTTGCTGAATACTGGCCATATCGACAGCTTGATGCAATTCAACCACACCAATTGCGCCAAGCCAGCGTACAGCTTTCACGGCACTTAGGTGGCTAATTTCTGTTAATTCAACCGCAAGTTGTTTTTCTATTGCCAATACCTGTTGTTGCCATTTGCCTTCTTGCAGTATTGATAAACTGGCGTTGGCAACTGCACAGGCTAATGGGTTACCCATAAAAGTGGGCCCATGCATGAAACAGCCCGCATCCCCGCCACATACAGTATCAGCAACATGCTTAGTTGCCAAAGTAGCCGATAGCGTCATGTATCCACCTGTCAACGCTTTGCCCACACACATAATATCTGGGCTGATGTTTGCATGTTCACAAGCGAATAATTTCCCTGTACGTCCAAACCCTGTTGCGATTTCATCAGCGATTAAGAGTATGCCAAACTTATCACACAGTTCGCGGACACGTTTGAGGAACGTTGGGTGGTAAAGGCGCATACCGCCAGCACCTTGCACGATAGGTTCAAGGATCACTGCAGCTAGTTCAGTCTGATGTGCGGTAATTTGATCACGAAAATCAGAAATATCATATTCGCACCATTCATCGAAGAAACCACATTCTGGAGAGTCGGCAAAAATGTGCTCAGGCAAGAAACCTTTATACAAACTGTGCATCGAGTTATCAGGATCTGTTACTGACATTGCAGCAAAAGTATCCCCATGGTAGCCATGACGTACCGTCAGAAATTTAGGGCGACGTTCTTGTTTAGTGTGCCAATATTGCAGTGCCATTTTTAGGGCGACTTCAACGGCAACAGACCCTGAATCCGCAAGAAAAACATGTTGAAGTGGCGCTGGTGTCATCGCAACTAACTTTTGGCACAGATCTACTGCTGGCTGGTGGGTGATCCCGCCAAACATCACATGCGACATTTTATCAATTTGTGCTTTTGCAGCGCCATTCAGAACCGAATGGTTATAGCCATGTATGGTTGACCACCACGAAGACATCCCATCAATAATCTGCCTACCATCCTCTAATTCCAGATAAACACCATTTGCACCTGTGACAGGGTAACAAGGAAGAGGGTTTAGCGTGGAGGTGTAGGGGTGCCAGATGTGCTGTTGATCAAATTCTAAATCTATTTTATTGGTTAATTCTTGCACAGATGTAAACCTTGGTGTTTGTTGTTAGTTGACAGTCTACTAAGTCTACGTAGACTAGCCAAGCATTACAGTAAGTAAAATTATTCATAGAAATAGATTTACTGGCGCGTTTGTTATGTCAGTCACTAGAGCTGGTATCAGAATAATAACAAGCAGTTAAGCATGTCGATTGTGCAAAATGGTACGTAAAAAATCGTACCCAATTGCTAAAGAAAGAGGTTATACACGTGGAAGTAAGACACGACTGGACCGTCGCGGAAGTTCAAGCTTTATTTGATAAGCCATTTATGGATCTAGTGTTTGAAGCGCAGCAGATACACCGCCAATATCACGAACCAAATAAAGTTCAGGTTAGTACCTTGCTGTCGATCAAAACAGGTGCTTGCCCTGAAGACTGTAAATACTGCCCGCAGAGTGCACACTACCGCACTGATGTAGAGCGTGAACGCTTGCTGGAAGTAGAACAAGTACTTGAGGCTGCAAATAAAGCAAAAGTGTCTGGTGCTACTCGCTTCTGTATGGGGGCTGCGTGGAAAAACCCGAAAGAACGCGATATGCCTTACCTCTTGGATATGATCCGTGGGGTAAAGGATATGGGGTTAGAAACCTGTATGACGCTGGGCATGATCACGGGCGATCAAGCCAATGTGTTGGCTGATGCGGGTTTGGATTACTACAACCATAACCTAGATACATCACCTGAATATTACGGCAGCATTATTACGACCCGTACTTACCAAGATCGTTTAGATACACTTGGTCATGTGCGTGATTCAGGTATGAAAATTTGTTCGGGCGGCATTATTGGCATGGGTGAAAGCTCACGTGACCGTGCTGCACTGCTAGTTGAACTGGCGAACTTACCGACTCACCCTGAAAGTGTTCCAATCAACATGTTGGTGAAAGTGAAGGGGACACCGCTTGAAAACGTGGATGACGTAGACCCATTCGACTTTGTTCGTATTGTCGCGGTTGCACGTATCATTATGCCTGAATCTGCAGTTCGCCTTTCAGCTGGACGTGAAGACATGAATGAGCAAATGCAAACGCTGTGCTTTATGGCGGGTGCTAATTCGGTTTTTTATGGTTGTAAACTGCTTACTACGCCGAACCCAGGTGAAGACAAAGACATGCAGTTGTTTGCTAAATTAGGTATTAACAGCCAAGAGCAAGCAGCAAAACCGGATCAAATCCAAGAGCATGAATTGCTTGATCGTGTGGCAGAGCGTGTGGCTTCGCGTCCAAGTAAAGATGATTTGTTTTACGATGCAACAGTTTAACGAACACATCACACAAGCGCTGGCAGACCGCCAACAACAGGGTTTATATCGCCAGCGTGAGTGCCTTGAACGTATAGCGCAACAGGTGAATTACCAAGGAAAAATGTTACTGAACTTTTCATCAAACGATTACCTTGGTTTAGCGCAAGAGCCGCGTTTATTGCAAGCGTGGCAACAAGGGTTGCAACGTTATGGTGCGGGTAGTGGGGCATCGCCACTTGTCACTGGCTTTAATAAACCCCATCAACAATTAGAACAACAGCTCGCACAATGGTTAGGTTATGACAGAGCGTTACTGTTTAACAGTGGCTTTAGTGCTAATCAAGCTGTGCTGTTTACCTTGCTAAATAAAACCCATAGCTTGCTGCAAGATAAACTTAACCATGCATCACTAATAGAAGCGGGCATGTTATCGCCTGCCAATATGAAGCGTTTTAAGCACAATAACGTCGCGCATTTACGTCAGTTACTCACTCAACAAGTAGATCAAGCATCTTTGGTGGTAACGGAAGGTGTATTCAGTATGGATGGTGATTTGGCTCCTTTGGCTGATATATCAAAAGCAACGCAGTCATCTTCTTCCTGGCTAATGGTGGATGATGCGCACGGTTGTGGTGTATTGGGAGAAAAAGGCCGCGGAAGCTGCGATTTTGCCAATATTAAAGCCGATATTCTTATTGTCACTTTCGGTAAAGCCTTTGGTTTACAAGGTGCTGCCGTATTATGCAATGAACAAACGGCTGAGTACTTTGTACAGTTTGCGCGTCATTTTATCTATTCAACCGCCATGCCTCCCGCGCAAGCTTATGCACTTTCAACCGCATGTGAACTCATTCAACAAGATGAATGGCGACGCGAAAAACTGGCGCACTTAAGCGCAGAATTTGAACATGTGCTTGATGATGCTATTGCCTTTAACAATACCCAGTCGCCAATTAAACCTTTGCTTGTCGGTAGCAGTGAAAAAGCAATGCAGCTTTCGCAAATGTTGAATCAAAGAGGGTGTTGGGTAAGTGCAATTCGCCCACCAACAGTGCCGGTGAACAGCGCGAGATTACGTATTACATTAACAGCTAGCCATAACATCGAAGATGTTAAATACCTAGCAACAACAATCAATGAGGTGATGTATGACTGATGTTGCAAAAGCGGTGTTAGCTATTAATTCCCCAGAGTCAGCCAGCCAGTTAGAACACAATCAGTATGCTGATAAAGAGGCTATCGCGGCGGCCTTTGGTAAAGCGGCTGCGAATTATGATAAATCCGCCGCTTTTCAGCGACTTGTTGGCTACCAACTCTTGGAAAAACTCCCTACATTGATGCCTGTGGGGAGTAAATTGATCGATGTTGGGTGTGGCACTGGGTATTTTTCAGAGCAACTCGCCAATCGTGGCTTTGATGTTTGTGCGATAGATTTATCGTCACAGATGCTTGAACAGGCGAAACAGCGCTGTGGTAACCAAATCACTTATCAACAGGGGGACGCAGAAAAGCTCCCTTTTTCTGATAGTAGCTTTGATGTTGCATATACCTCTTTGGCGTTACAGTGGTGTACTGATTTATCAATACCTTTAAAAGAGCTACGACGTGTGGTCAAACCAGGTGGGTGTATTTTATTCACCACATTGGCAGAAAATTCATTGTGTGAGCTTCGTTATGCGTGGCAGCAGGTTGATCAATATCAACATGTGAACCACTTTCTTTCGCAAAAGGCGGTAAAACTTGCGCTGGCGCAAGCGGGGGGCGAAATCGATACCCTAGAATTCCTTCCGATTACAGTGAAATATAATACGGCAGTTGAACTCATGAAAGACCTGAAAGGGATAGGGGCGACGCATCTGCAGCGAGAACGCAAAGCAGGCTTAGCTAGTCGCAAGACAATTCAGGCTTTAGAACGCGCTTACGATGAGTTTAGAGATGAGAAAGGCCAACTGCCAGCAACCTATCAAGTCTGTTTTGGAGTAATAATTAATGACTAACGCTTTCTTTGTGACAGGAACCGATACCGAAGTCGGTAAAACGGTTGCCACACGCGCAATTCTACAAGCTGCGGCTAGCGCGAATATCAAGATGGCAGGTTATAAGCCAGTAGCGTCAGACAGTGTAAAAACAGATGAAGGCATGCGTAATTCTGATGCGTTGTACATTCAAGAAGCCTCTGTTGTTGAACTAGAGTACGACGAAGTTAACCCTTATGCTTTTGAAGCGGCGGTGTCACCACACTTAGCTGCAGAGCAAGAAAACCGTGTGATTGAATTCCCAGTGATTTCTGCGGGCCTCGAAGCCCTAAAAGCGAAGTCTGAAGCGGTATTAGTTGAAGGTGCGGGTGGCTGGCGTGTCCCTGTTTCACGTACCGATTATCTTTCTAGCTGGGTAAAACAAGAGAAGTTACCTGTTATTTTGGTTATTGGCGTGAAGCTTGGTTGTATGAGCCATGCGATTCTAACGGCAGAAGCAATCCGTAACGACGGCTTAGAGCTTGTGGGTTGGGTCGCGAACCGAATTAATCCGGGTACAGAGAATTACGCGGAAATCATTCGTATGATGGAAGATAATCTAGGTGCACCTAAACTAGGCGAAATCCCATACATGCCGAGTATTAAAAAGCGCGATTTGTCTAAGTACATCAACTTAGCACCGCTTGGATTATAATTGACCAAGCACATGCTGCATGAAGTGTAGAATGCTACTTGCAGTAAGTAGATAGATATAAATTAAGCCGACGAGAGTCGGCTTTTTTATGCGTGTTTTAAATCAATCACACTGAATGTGTTACTGCGCTAATTAGATATCGGTAGCGGGTTGGGGAGACTCAATATTATACACCTTATCTACATACGCATTTACTTCAGACAGTTCACGAAAGTAGCCATACTTAGCTATGTTAGTGATCTCGTCATCTGTACAGTATTGAGGATCTTTGACCATAGCTTCAACGATATGAGTGCTTGAAAGCAACGTAAATGAAGGGCAATCAACGAAACCATGTTCACGAGCGATACTCTTTTGTCTTTGATGTTCGATAATTTGACCTGGAATAGCGAAAAGCAAACCAATACCAAACAGTACGCATAATGCCTTACCCATACGGCCAGAACCATCTTTACCCAATATATGAGTCCAAATAATATATGTAAGTAGGAATGGCATCGTAATTAAGCCACAAATACCTAACATATAGGTTGGGTCTATAAAAATGATTTCATAACCGAGATCTAATTGAATTTCAATGGTCTCTAATGATAGATATTCGTAAAGCCGAAAAGCTGAAAAAAAACTCAAGATAGCACATAAGGCTATGACAAATAGGGTATGCATTACTTTTTGCATTAGAACATTAGTCCATGAGTATTGATGTGTAAACTTTGCGTAGCTTTGTTAGTTAACCCTCTGTGTATTGCGTTATCGACTCTAAGTTTTGCTTGTTGGTCGAGGTAGTTATTAAGTGCGTTAACTATTTTATTCTTGATGAGGTATCGTCCGTTCAAGTAATCTAGTAACCACCCAGAAATAAATGTAACTACTCCAAGAGTAAAGATAGGGGCAACAACAATACCTGAAGCTATCACTGATGTTCCTACAATTAATCCAATAACAGTGGCAATTGCGGCCATTGTTAAATCAGAACTCACATTTGATACCCAATTGGCGACTGAATAGTTCTTTGTTAAAGCAAGTTCAAGAGTCCGAAATGCCACAGAATAGATAACAGTTACTATAACTCCTGCTTTTGCAGATGCTCGCATACCTGCTTTACCAATGCCTAAGGTAATGACTTTGGCATTACTTGACAGGTAACGTGTACCTTTTATTATATTTCTTAGTTTATGATTACCTTTGAACTTGATGTAGCTCTTACTGCCATTTTTCGTGACTTCGTACTTGCTTAATATTGAGCCACCTTTTTTTAAATCATTTGCTAGCAGATAGAAGTTTTTTATGTCGTGCATTGCACTGCCGTTAGACGCGATAAAACCAGCAACTCCCAAAGCTGTTGCCTTAGCTTCAATCTGAACATCACTTAAGCCTTGCATTTTCATTGACGAAATCCAAAGAGCAATGAAACCTTTCTCATCAAGTACATACATGTCAACTTCATTGACATCCACGCGCTTTAAGCAATTATCTCGCTTAGCTTTATTTCGCTTGCTTAAACATTGAAACTTTGAATTTTGCATTGGCTGGCAGTTCCCTAAAATAATTAGCACCGCATTCTAAAGAACAACTGGGGTTAGTGCTTTTTCAATTCAGAGAACTGCGAATGACATCTCAGTGCAGTGAAACTGGTAGTTTGATGTGTTACTTAAATCAATCGAGTCACTGCATGATGAAATACAGGGTGATGCAAGAATAAAGTGTGAAAGTGGGGCGTGTGGGTCAATAAAGGTTTTAGCAACCACAAGAAGAATGGCTGTAACCGACTACCAGTGAAGCTAGGACGACTTTGCGCAGCACATTGGGGGCAACCGTTACCTGCTAAGTGATTAAAGGGAAGCTGTTCGAATGTGCCGTGTAGCGCACAGGTCACTTTCCCCTTTGTTCTCGCGTTTACATACACGAAATTCTCGTAGCTATAACGTTTATTATGTAATCGTAGTGCTTGGCTAATGAAATCTGACGTGGTTTTTGTACGATTGTTTTTTGCACAGGCAGGACAGCCAGCACCACGTAAGTGTGTATCGGGCCGCTGTTCAAAAGGGCCGTGTAATGGGCAAGTAATGGTCGCTTTTGTTAATGCTCCGGCATAGACGAAGCGATCATAATAATATTTGCCATGATGAATAGCGTAAGCACGCTCAATGAACTGCGCTTGCGTTAAAGGCGTAGAACGAGAGCAACTTGGACAGCCTTTGCCCGCTAAATGCGAATTAGGGCGCTGTTCAAATTCACCATGGTGTGGACAAATAATGGTACTTTTCTCAAGTGAACCACGATAGACAAACTTACTGTAATCGTATTTGTCTTTATGTACTGTCTTGGCTTTTATCACAAACTCTTTGATTGTTTGTTTTTCTTTACCTGCACATTTAGGGCAACCTCTACCCGCTAGGTGAGCATCTGCTCGCTGTTCAAAGTCGCCATGTATTGGGCATGTTATCAGGCTTTTGGCTTTGGCGTTGGTATACACGAAATTTTCATAACCGTATTTTCCGTTATGAAAAGCCCGTGCTTGTTCAACGAACATTGCTGTGGTCTTTTTCATTTCTGTATCTTCGTCTTTGTCTATTCGGCCTACCAGTCAACTACTTCTAATTAGGTAGGCAAAGCTACGTTCCTAAAGGAAGGTATTGATTATTAAAGGTTATTAT